>JAUWXU010000086.1 GCA_030616145.1 Candidatus Omnitrophota bacterium
GTATAACCGGTTAGCTTTGCACTCCTGCCGGTCCCTTCGTCAACAACCCCTCTCAAAATCTCCTTCATCTGCTTGGCTGTTTTTTCAGTTATTACCCTGCGAACTATCTGTGGTTTAAATCTCCTGATAATATCGTTAGAAGAATTGTTTCTTATCTCCTTAACCAACCGGGGTCTCATCAACAGGCCACCATTTGCTATTGTCGAAACTGCGCAAGCAACCTGCAAGGCAGTAACCCCTACTTCCTGCCCCATCGGTATGGCACTAATAGATGTCTTTGACCAGTTAGCCGGCTCTTTGATGACACCTTTCACCTCGCCGGGTAAATCTACGTCTGTCCTTTCGCCGAATCCAAATAGTTTTATATACTTGTATAGCCTTCCCTCCCCCAGGATTTCCTGGGCAATCTTTACCGTACCAATATTACTGGATTTGACTATCACTTCCTTAAAGCTCAACCAGCCATGGGGCCGGTAATCATGGAGAATACGGCCTGCTATTTTATAGCGGCCCTTTTCACAATAAAATTTATCATCTAAGGTTAATAAATTTTCCTCCAGGCCGGCACTGGCGGTAATAATCTTAAATATCGAACCTGGCTCAAAATAATCTGTTACTGCCCGATTTCGCCGGGAATGGGGATCTGCCCCGGCAAAATTGTTAGGGTCGAATGTCGGATAATTAGCCAGGGCCAATATATCACCGCTGGAGGGCTCCATAATGATGATTGTCCCTCCTTTAATCTTCCATCTTTTCGCAGCCAGACGTAACTCCTTCTCGGCAATATATTGTATAACCTCATCTATTGTCAGAATAAGATCATAACCATTCACCGGCGGGATAAATTTGCTCTCCAGAGCGGCTATTTCTGTGCCAGCTGCATCCCGGAGGGTGCAGCGCAGCCCCCCCACACCTTTAAGATAACTATCATAATACAGTTCTAATCCTTCTAAACCATGGTTGTCTAAGTCGCAAAACCCCACTAAATGAGAAGCCAGTTTGCCCTTAGGATAAAAACGCTTTCTTTCCGGAAGGAGATATACGCCTTTTATCTGTAAAGAACGGATCTCGTTTAATTCTGCCTCTGATATCTTCCTCTTCAACCAGACAAAGGGTCTATCTCTGTTTAATTTCTTCAGAACTATTTTTTTATCCAGGCTTAAGAGCGGCGCTAATCTCTCGGCTACCTCTTCGGTTTTGACAACTATCCTTGGATTGGCACAAACCGAATAGACCTTCAAAGAGGCAGCCAACTGTCTCATATTACAATCATAAATAGCCCCGCGTTCGGGAGGGATGTTAACTGTGATTTCCTGCTGGTAAGCAGCAATCTCGGATAGACTATCAGACCTTGCTACTTGAAGATAATATAAACGGGCCGCTAATAATGGAAGGATAAAGACTGGAACTAAGAGGCATAAACTTAATTTGATCTTATGGTTTTTCTTATACACAACCGGTTACCATGGGAACTTTAAAAAGACCGCTATCGCCTGACCTAATCTATAGAAGCCTCTGCCGTGGGAATGAAGAAGTTGACAAAGGATCCCTCGGGACTCAACTGGCCAAATTCTCTTGTTTCAAATTCCCCCAGCCGAACAATCTGTTGCAAGTTTAGCAATGTAGTTAAATCAGGCTTGTTGGCCGATGCAAATTTAGCCAGGTTTTCCGGAGATCCCAATCTGGCAACATTATATCTCAAACTTCTGTTTTGGTCAAGGAGCACGGTAACCTGTTCTTCGGCATCTTTGATCCCATAGCTAATCTTCAATAACTTAACCTGCTGATGTGTATAAGTTAAAAGGGTAAAGGTAAGTACCAGTGCTGATAATAAATATTTAAATAATTTCATCTTATCACCCTACTTTCTCCGCGACCCGCAATTTAGCACTGCGGGAACGACGGTTATCTGATATTTCTGCCCTGGATGGAATAAGTGGTTTTTTGGTAATAATTTTAAGGACGCCCTGCCGGGAATAATTTTTAAATTTTTCTTTGACTATTCTATCTTCTAATGAATGAAATGAGATTACGCAAACTCTGCCACCAGGGTTGAGATGGGCTATTGCCGCAGTTAATCCCTGCTTCAGGGCTTCTATTTCTTGATTAATAACTATTCTGAATGCCTGAAAAGTCTTGGTGGCCGGATGGATTCTACGATGCCAATTTCTGGCCGGAATCGCCTTTTTAACAATATCTGCCAGCTGAGTAGTAGTAGTGATCGGCGCCTTTTTTCTGGCGCGGATAATATATCTGGCAATACGATTTGACCAGCGCTCCTCGCCATAAGTTCTTAAAATCTTGGATATCTCATCCTGGGAAAGACAATTTATCAACTGATATGCCGGCAATTGGCTGGTTCTATCCATCCTCATATCCAGGGGACCAGGATATCGGAAGCTGAATCCCCGTTCGGCCATTTCAATCTGAAATGAAGACAATCCTAAATCAAAAATGATGCCATCGGCCCCGGATATTTTTAAATCATCCAATATATTGTCTAAATTCCGAAAGTTATCATGCACTAAAGTACATAAGTCCTTATATTCCTTTAAATTATTGCTTGCCCTGTTCAGGGCCTCTGCATCCTGGTCAATCCCGATTAATCGGCCGGCGGGTTGAATCTGCTGGCAAATGCTCCTGGTGTGCCCTGCATCTCCAATCGTACAATCTACAATTATATTACCCGCTTTGGGCCTTAAATTTTGCAGGACCTCGTTGATCATTACCGCCCTATGCACACTTGAAACTCCTTATCGCATCGTTGGTATTACTGTAAGTCTCGATTAATTTGCCTACTCCAGTCATTTTAAGTATTTTCAAAACATAGGGATTTAAACCTACTAATTTTAAATCACCATTCAATGCTCTCATTCTACGTAAACGTTCGACAAGCATTCCCAATCCAATAAAATCAATATGTTCAGTGTTTCTAAAATGAAGGATTATTTTTTTATGATCTTTCTCTATTAATTCATCTAATTGATCTTTTATCCAAACCATATCAAAAATATTAATATCTCCTTTTATATCCAGGATATCAACTTTTTCTTCTGGTTCAGATATAACCGGCATTTTGCTCACCTCCTCACTATTCCTGAATTAATTTTTCAGCAATATCCTCAAAAGAATCTTTTGTATCCTTATAATATTGCTTCCACTTTTCCTTGCTCCATATTTCTATCCGATTAGAAACACCAATAACCATAACTCCTTTTTGAATATCAGCATATTCTTTTAAATATTGAGGAATAAGAATTCTACC
>JAUWXU010000001.1 GCA_030616145.1 Candidatus Omnitrophota bacterium
AATTGGCTGGGAAAAAGCGAAGGAGTGGAAATATTTTTTCCAGTGGTTGGGGATAAACAGGAGGTATTGAGTTGTTTTACTACTCGGGTGGATACTATTTATGGAGTTACTTATATGGTGTTAGCTCCGGAACATCCTGCCGTTGAGAGTCTAATAAAAGATGCCGGCAATAAAGATAAAATTGATAAATTTATAAAGGATGTCCGGTTCCAGGATAAGACTGAACGGCTCTCATCGGAAGTGGAGAAGGTCGGTATGTTTATTGATAGATACGTTATTAATCCGATGAGGGGTGAAAAAATACCTCTCTGGATAGCCAATTATGTCTTGATGGAATATGGTACAGGGGCAGTAATGGCTGTCCCCGCTCACGACCAAAGAGATCTCGAATTTGCTAAAAAATATAATCTTCCGATAAAGGTAGTAATTGATAATCCAAAAAATCCTCTAGATGCGGTTTTAATGACTGAGGCATATATAGAAGATGGGATAATGGCCGCTTCCGGTCAGTTTACCGGCCTGTCTAATCGGGTGGCGATGCAAAAAATAACCGACTACATGCAAAAAAAGAAGATAGGCCGAAGGACTATACATTATCGATTAAGAGATTGGTTGATTTCCAGACAAAGATATTGGGGTGCCCCTATTCCGATAGTCTATTGTCGCTCCTGCGGCATTGTTCCTTTACCCGATCGGGAACTTCCGGTTTTATTGCCTGAAGGTGTCCGGTTTAGACCTCAGGGGAAATCACCATTAGAAACCCAAAAGGATTTTTTGAACACAGTCTGTCCGAGATGCAAAGGTCCAGCCAGACGAGAGGCAGATACAATGGATACCTTTGTTGATTCCAGCTGGTATTTTCTGAGATATCTCTCTCCTGATGACAATAAAAGAGCATTTGACTCCAGACTGGTAAATAAATGGTTGCCGGTTGATCAATATATCGGTGGGGTTGAGCACGCCATTTTGCACCTTCTTTACGCCCGCTTTATCACCAAAGTTTTATATGACTTAGACCTGATAAATTTTCAAGAGCCATTCAAGGCCTTATTTACACAGGGAATGATTATTAAAAATGGCGCTAAAATGTCTAAGTCAAAAGGAAATGTCGTTAGCCCCGATAAGTTAATTTCCAGCTACGGCGCAGATACAGTCCGGGTCTATACTCTGTTTATCGGCCCGCCTGAAAAAGATGCTGAATGGAACGATAAGGGTGTAGAGGGGGCCTATAGATTTTTAGGCCGGGTATGGCGGATGGTTGGACAAATCCTAAATTCCAAATCCCAAATTCTCCCTCGTTCCTCGGGACAGGCAAATCCCAAAATTCAAGAGTTGAGACGAAAAACTCATCAGACCATAAAGAAGGTCTCCGATGACATGGAAGGGGATTTTCATTTTAACACCGCAATCAGTGCTATTATGGAATTGGTAAATGAGATCTACAAGTTCCAGACTGATAGAACGCAGCCCTGCGGTTTGCACTCGAAGACAGTCAAAGAAGCTGTTCGAATAGTAGTTATTTTGCTTTCGCCGTTTGCCCCTCACCTAGCCGAGGAATTATGGCAGATGCTTGGCAATAAACCCAGTATTTTCAGAACGCCCTGGCCAAGTTATGACCCGGCCATTCTAAAACAAAAAGAGATAACCGTAGTCATACAAATAAATGGCCGATTGAAACAACGCTTGAAGTTTGATGCTGATGTTAAAGACAGCGACCTGAAGGCGGCGGCCCTCGAGGATGAAAAGATTAAGGATTGGATAAAAGACCGGCCAGTCAAAAAGATAGTGGTTGTCCCTAAAAAACTGGTAAATATTGTGGTATAATTTAAGTAACCAGAGATCAGTAACCAGAAACCAGAATAAAAGATTTTTGTGATTTCTACCTGTCTTCCGAAACTTTAGCGTAGGAAGATACTCTGGTTTCTGGTTACTCCGAACGAAGTGAGGCTAAATGTATAAAAATTTCTTTGGCCTGAATGAAAAACCATTTAATATGACTCCCGACCCCAAGTTCCTTTTTTTCAGCCGAGGACATCAAGAGGCCTTTTCTCATCTTAGGTATGGAATAAAAGAAAAGAAGGGATTTATTGAGATTACCGGCGAGGTGGGCACCGGCAAGACAACCCTTTGCCGTGCTCTGCTGAATTACCTGGATAAAGAAATCAAAACCGCCCTTATCCTGAATTCCAATTTATCTCCCAACCAGATGCTGCAAACTATTGTTGAAGAACTGGCCATCAAGCCGCGCAAAGAAAATAAGAAGGAGATTCTTGCTGCGCTGAATAATTTTCTCATTGAACAGTTGTCTTTGGGCAACAATGTCGTTTTGATTATTGATGAATCGCAGAACATGAGTCCTTCTATGTTGGAACAAATCAGGATGCTGTCTAATCTGGAAACAGAAAAAGAGAAGTTGCTTCAGATTATACTGGTTGGCCAGCCCGAGCTACGGGATAAACTCAAACTTCCCCATCTAAGGCAGCTGAGACAGAGAATCGCTGTTCGCTATCATATTAATCCTTTAGACAAAGAGGAAAGTTCTAAATATATCTTCCATCGATTGCAGGTTGCCGGTTCAAAAGGAGACATATCTTTTACCGATGATGCCCTGGACAGTATCTTCGCCTATTCAGGCGGGATTCCCCGCTTAATTAATGTAGTTTGCGACAAGGCGCTGCTGGCTGGTTATGTTATGGAGACAAGGAAAATTAACGGACAGATTATAAAAAGGTCTATTGAAGAAATAGAGGGAAGGTGAGTGAATAAATGAGTATTGTAAACGACGCCTTAAAGAAAATCGCCGGGCAAAGGACAAAAAAGATTCTTATTGAACCTTCCAGGCCCTTTCGACAGCAGCCGGCCAGAAAAGGGGTTATAGTGGTTTTAGGGGGAATTGTTATCCTGATTGTTTTAATCGGGTTATTTTTGTTGAAATGGCCGTTATTATTAGAGCAGGATAGAAAAGAAAATATAGCTCTGCCTTATTTGGGCAGCCAGGATGAGAATACTGAGGGAATTACTGAAGGTGAATTTATAGAGAAAGTTTCTGGCGGGGAAATTGCAGATAAACTTGATCAAGAAGTTGAGAATGAAATTGTTAAAGAGATTACTGAGGACGAAGAATTAGCCAAAAAACCGGAGCTTTCCTTAACCGGGATTGTCTGGGGGAATGAAAGGCCCTGTGCCTTTATTAATAATATGATGGTAGAAGAAGGTGAGATGGTTAATGGTGCAAAGGTAGTAAAGATAGATTACAGAAAGGTTCTGCTGAGTTTTGGAGAGAAAGAAATCTCTCTTTCCCTTGGCAAATAGATTTTTTCAGTTATTATAGATGTTTAACTTAACTAGATATGAGAAAGGCATAATAGTCTTTTTAGCAGCGAGTATTGTTTTGGGATACGGTCTCGTCTATTTCCAAAAGGTACACTCCCATACCAAAGATTTTGGTGTGGGGGTAAATGCTGAGCCTCCTCTCCCAGCTTCCTGGGTGGCCCATTCTTATCAAAAAGAACTTCCTGCCCGTTCCATCAGGACAGTCTTTGTTATAGACATAAATAAAGCCGATTACCGGAATTTAATTCGGCTTTCCGGGATCGGTCCTGTATTGGCACAAAGGATTATTGACTACCGCAGTCGCAACGGTACCTTTAAGCGGATAGAGGAAATTAAGAATGTATCCGGAATTGGCAATAAGAAATTCGAACGAATAAAGGAGTTTCTAGTCTTAGAGTGAAATGGACACTGCCAGGATTGACTATTGCCTTTTGTTTGGAAATAATAACTGCTAATTATACCGCAAGTTCGATCAAAATAATCCCCTCTTATTCAGTTAAAAAATTAACACTAAATTAACACTAAATTAATAGTTAGCAAGTATAATTTAGTTAGAAACTGGGAAACGAATAAGATGCAAGCCAAAACATGTTTTCTCATTTTGTTGTTCATTTTTTTATGTAAATCCACGCCCATTTTGGCGGGATCGATGCCTATGGAAAAGGAAGATACAGGTTTTGCTGGCAATATTGTTATTAGGCAAGAAAGGTACAAAATTGGTAGTGTTTCAATAGTCAAGCCGGTTTCGGTAGATCTGAGAATTTTAAATATTATAAACCTTGAAGGCATAAAGTCAATCGAAGATTATGCACTGTGGTTGAAGGAAAATGTAAAATACAGAAAGGATGATAGTGCTGACGTCTGGTCTTTACCAGATGAAACGCTGACAAGAAAATATGGAGATTGTGAAGATTTTGCTTTTTTGAATGCAGCTTTTCTGCACGTAATGGGTTACAAGCCTAAAGTAATGGCGATAGTAGGAGGGATAAGGAAAGGGGGTCACGCTATCTGTGCCTTCAGAAAAGGTGATCATTATCTATGGTTTGACAATGCCGAACTTAAAAAAATCCCGGCAGCCTCAATCGAAGAATTTACCAAACATATTTTTCGAAGGTATGCCTGCTTGGGTCTTTTTGAAATCGACCTTGATAACAGAACTAAACATAGTTTATCTGATCAGTCTAGATAATAAAGAAGATTAGGCATCTAAACTCAAACTTATCCTTGAGCCTGCAATCTAACATTAGCTATGTTTCATTTGCAGGTGAGACAAGTTCATAATCCCTTATTTTGTGTCCACCTTGCATCGATCCAAGTCCAAAACAATGAGAAACATCGGGAACTCTGGTCTGAGAGTGAAATGGACTCTGCCAGGAATGACTATTGCCTTTTGTGTGGGAATAATAACTGCTAATTATACCGCAATTCCCTTTCTTTTCTTTTATGGATTTGCTTGCCTCTTTTTAATAGGTACACTTATTTCGTTTAAAAGAGATCTGGCCTTTTACATTGCCCTTCTTTGTGTTTTCTTTTCCATCGGTGCTATCCTGTTGAAGAATTCTCAGACTCTTCCTGCCTGTCATATTGCCAACTTCAGCCCCTATAAATCAGAGAGAGTATTTTTAAAAGGAACGATAGATAGCGATCCTTTCTCTGGGCCCAAGAAAACCTCTTTTATTTTAAGGGCAAAAGAGCTTTATCTTGGTCAAACTCGCCGGCAGGTTTGCGGCAAGGTCCTGGTTTCAGTATTTGAGAAACATAATTTTATCTATGGTCAAGAACTGGTTTTAGAAGGGTCTTTGTATCGCCCGTTTAATTTTCAGATTTCAGATAGATTGAATTACCGAAATTATCTTTCCGGTCAGGGTATTTATTCCCTTTTAGCGGTCAAAAAAGGTTCTCTGATCAAAGATACGGGGAAGAACTCCGGCAATTTTTTAAAATCATTTGCTTTTCGGATAAAACACAGTATGGCGGAAGTAATTTCAAAAAGGCTTTCGCCGGTTTCTGCCAGCGTCTTAAATGCTATGTTGTTAGGTGAACGAAAGGGTGTTCCTGATTTTATAACCGAAAACCTGTTACGCACAGGTACTGGTCACATCCTGGCAGTATCCGGCCTCCATGTGGGTATCGTGGCCTTTGTCCTGCTGGTCTTTCTAAAGGCCCTCCGCATCTTTGGCAGGGTTCGCTACGTTATCCTGATAATTTCACTGATTATTTATGCGATTCTTACCGGCGCCAGGCCTTCAGTGCTGAGGGCAACAGTTATGGCAATAATTATTTTGGGCGGGTATTTATTCAGAAGAGAAACATCTATCTACAATTCTTTGGCGTTGGCTGCGGTGTTTATTTTGTTTTTAAATCCTGCGCAACTTTTTGGGATTAGTTTCCAACTTTCTTTCGCGTGCGTTATTTCAATTCTGTGGATTTCCCCCAAGATCAAATCGTTATTTCCTGCTTATTTGTTTGGCAAAGGCTGGCTGCGTTTTTTAGCAGTGGCCATATCTATTTCTACAGCAGCCTGGCTGGGTAGTTTAGGCCTGATTGTCTATTATTTTAAGATTTTTTCTCCAATAACTATATTTGCGAATATAATTGTTAGCGCACTTTTGCCTTTAGTTATCATTTCCGGACTTACCCTGGTGCTATTTGGAAGTTGCATTCCCCTTTTAGGAGTTATATTTGCAGCGAACTGCGAGTTTTTCACAGCGGTTCTAATTAAACTGAATTCTGTTTTAGCCGCCATTCCCGGTTCCTATTTCAAGCTTAATTCGCCGCCTCTTATTTATATTATCGGTTATTATGGTTTATTATTGTTGGTTTTTTCTTCCTATTGGCAAAGGTGGGCCTTCTTGACAAAACTTAAAGCCTGTGATATAGTTAGAGAAAAATAGTATAGCAAAATGCGAAATTTTACGATTATTTTAGCCCTTTCTTTTTTACAATTTGTTTATGTTCAGGAAGTTACGGCATTCTGGATCTGGACCCCGGATAGCGGAAAGTGGAGCAATCCGAAATATATGGCCAAAGATACTCCTGAAAGGAGCTTTGAGTATGCCAAAACCTTTTATGATTCAAAGGATTATGATGAAGCGATAAAGGGATTTGAGGTATTAATCAGCAGTTTTCCTCTTTCCGATTTGGCCAGTGAGGCCCAGTATTATATCGGCCGGTCCTATGAAGCAATGCAGAAATATTATTACGCCTATCTGGCCTACCAGAAGGTCATTGATGAGTACCCAGGTTCTGAAAGGATAACTGAAGTAATTGCCAAGGAATATGAAATAGCTGATTTCTTTTACAATCGGGAAAAGGCAAAGATCCTCGGTAAATCGATAGGTATGTTTTCATCAAAGGAGAAGGCCCTGGAGATCTTTCAGAAGATAGTTAGCGACGCCCCGTATGGAGAATATGGGCCGCTTGCCCAATATAAGATTGGTATTTATTACAGGGACACGGCTAGATATAAAGAGGCAATAGATGAATTTAACAAACTAATAGACAATTATCCTCAAAGCAAGTTGATTGTTGAGGCGCGATATGAAATAGCCATTTGTTTATTTGAAATAGCTGCGCAGCGCGATTATAAACAGGCAGATATTGATAAGGCCATTAGAGAATTTCAGGATTTTCTTACAGATTATTCTGAAGATAAGCTGGCTGCTGAAGCTGTAAACAAATTGACTGAACTGAAGCAAAAAAAAGCTGAAGGAATTTTTTCAATTGCGCAGTTTTATGAAAAACAGGGTGATCTGGACAGCGCTTTAATATATTACAAAGAAATCAGGGATTCTTTAGGAGATACCCCCTGGGTTATTAAGGCCGTAGAAAGGATTTTAGTTATTAATAAGGGGCGGGTAAATGCGAATGATTCATAGAGTTAAAGTCAATCTTCTTTTATTTTGTATTTTGCAAATTGCACTTTACAATATTACCGGGTGCGGATATACTGCAGGGTCTTTGCTTCCTGAACGGATTAAGACGATCGCAATCCCTATCTTCAAGAATTCTATCTCTCCGGATTCTCTGGCCTATGAATATCATCCCGGCCTAGAGGCAGACATAACCAGGCAAACAATCGATCGATTTCTCTTTGATGGAACGCTAAAGGTTATCGAAGACAAGGATGCCGACCTGGTTTTGCGTGCAGAGTTGATTGATTATATTAAGGATCCCCTGAGATATGCCCATGACTCAAAGACTGTGACTGAGTACAGGCTTAGCGTGGTAGTAAATGTCAGCTGTTATGATACCGCAGAAGGTGATTTTATGTGGAAGCAAAAGATTATCGGTAAGTGGAACTATTTTACTAGCGCCGAGGAACAGGCCGCCTTGGAACTAGCCATTGATGATTTAGCAAAAAATATTGTTGACAGAACGATTAAGGACTGGTAAGAGTTAATCGCGGATTAGCACCGATTCAGATCCTAGATGGTAGAGGAGATGACGGAGTCCATTATTTATAAAACAATCCGTGCTAATCCGTGAAAAAAGAGAATTAAAATTCGGCGAGGTAGTGTAAAATGAAAAATATGCCGGTATATTTATTTGAAGGGAAAGAAGAATTTTTAAAAGAAGAGGCCCTGAGGAAATTCGAACGGGAATTTCTTAAAAATAACCCCACCGAACTTAACAGAACTCTGTTTTACGGAGATGATCTGGATATTTCCACCCTGGCCAGCGAACTTGAAGTTTTTCCAATGTTGTTTTCAAAAAGATTAATTATTATCAGACTCGCCGAGATGCTTTCTTTGTCTGTCCAGGAATTTCTCGTTTCTTATATCAATAAGCCTTCTCCCACGACCTGCCTGGTTCTGGAAGCAGAAACCCTGAATAAGCAGAAAAAATTATATAAGGCCATATCGAAATCTGGCAGGATAATCGTCTTTAAGAGATATTATGACAACCAGGTAAATAAATGGATTTCCCAAAGGGTAGGGTTTTATGACAAGAAGATTTTACCGGAGGCAACGGAGCTGTTGAAGGAAAATGTGGGAAACAATCTTAGATTGTTAGACGAAGCAATAAAAAAGACGGTCTTATATGTAGGAGAGAAAAAGGTTATCGGCATTGAGGATGTTGAGGAAATGGTCGGGGTAAGCCATATCGGTACAGTCTTTGATTTAATCAGCGCTATCCGGCGAAGACAGATAAATGATAGTTTAAAAATATTGCAGGAGTTAATCAAAGAAGGCAAGGAGACCTGCCATGGTATTATAGCCTTACTTTTCTGGCAATTAAAAAGGATGAGCAAGGCCAAAAAATTATTAGGGCAAAGACTCTCTCCTAAAGAGATAGGCGGACAGTTAAATATTCATAACTTTTTTATTGAGCAATTCATAAATGAAGTGAAGGACTTTTCCCCGGAGAAATTCAAAAACAGTTTCGAATTTTTATTAGCAGCCGATACCGAAATAAAAACAGGGATCCGCCGTCCCGAGATAACTTTGGAATTGCTGATAGTTAGACTATGCAGTCTTTAGCTTGTTTAATTTCTTAGTCAGGCGGGATTTTTTGCGGGAAGCCCTTTTTTTGTGGATTGCGCCTTTGGATGCTGCTATATCCAGTTTTACCATAGCCTGTTGAATTAATTCTTTTGCCTGGTCGGCCTTATTTGATGAAATAAGGCCGTCAAGTTTTTTAAGGACAGTTTTTAGTTCGGATTGAATAGCCAGATTTCTGGCATGTTTTTTTTGGGAGGTTCTTATCCGCTTAACTGCTGATTTGTGTACAGGCATCAAGTATGCTCCTTTTTAAAAACTTGGAAAGATAATAACACAGAATTAATTATCTGTCAAGACGCCAATTGTTACGGTCAGCGGGTAATTGGTTAGCCGGTTAAGATTTAAAGATTTATTTTTATTGTTTGGTCTGTGGTCTGTAGTCTTTTGATATGTCGGAAGAAAGAGCATTAGCAAAGTCATTTGGAATAATAAGTTCATCAACCTTCCTCAGCCGTATCCTGGGGCTTTCCCGGGATATCTTCAGCGCCAGTCTATTCGGGGCCAGCTTGGTATGGGATGCCTTTTTAATTGCCTTTATGATCCCCAATTTACTCCGGCGCCTGTTAGGAGAAGGGGCGTTGACCAGTTCTTTCGTCCCTGTTTTTACTGAATATCTAGAGAAGAAATCAAAAAAAGAGGCCTGGCAGCTGGTCTCTGTCGTATTCAGCGTTTTACTGGTTGTTTTAGCTCTGATAGTATTGTTGGGGATATGGATAATTAGCCTGCTTCTGAATAATTTTTCCTTCTCCATCAAGATTGCCTTAATCTTGCATCTTACCAGAATAATGCTGCCTTACATATTCTTTATTTCGCTCGTTGCCCTTTCAATGGGGATATTGAACTCTTTCAAGCACTTTGCCATTCCTTCTCTATCTCCGATAATCCTGAATATATGCTGGATTGTTGCCCTATTTTTTATCTGTCCCCGATTTGGCCAGGAGCTGGACCAGAGGATATTCGGTCTGGCCTTGGGTATTCTGCTTGGAGGAATGGTTCAATTGCTGGTTCAAATCCCGATATTGGTCAAAAAGGGTTTCAATCGTTCTAACATAAGGTTTAATCTTGACCTGAACCACCCCGGCCTAAGACGGATTGGCCGTCTGATGGCCCCGGCGGTTTTAGGTTTGGCTGTTGTCCAGATAAATATATTCGTTGATATTATCTTGGGATTAATATTGGGCAATGGCGCGGTATCGGCGCTTTATTATGGCAATCGGTTAATGCAGTTTCCGCTAGGTGTTTTTGCCATAGCCATGGGCACAGTGGTTTTACCGACGATGTCCTCCCATGTAGCGCGAAATAATATACCCCGGTTAAAACAGACGCTTTCGATGGCCCTACGGATGGTCTTTTTTATTACCATTCCGGCGGCTATTGGATTAATGGTTCTTCGTTTTCCAATTATCAGGGTCCTGTTTCAGCGTGGCCAGTTTAGCAGTTTATCTACTAATAAGGCAGCTACCACCCTGCTTTTTTATTCAATAGGCCTATTTTCTTATGCCGGTGTGAGAATCATTGTCCCTTGTTTTTATTCGCTCCAGGATACTATTACACCCGTTAAGATCGGCGCCATAGCCTTAGTGAGTAACATTGTCCTTAATCTGATCTTGATGTGGCCGCTGAGGGAAGGAGGACTTGCCCTGGCCACGGCAATTTCCAGTATGATTAATTTTTGTATTCTCTTTTTGATTTTGAGAAAGAGGATTGGCAATTTAGACGGCAAAAGGATTATTTCTTCATTCAGCCGCATACTTTTATCGGCATCTCTGATGGGCCTGTTTTGCTGGTCAATCTCCGGAGCAGTATTATCTTATCCGGCAAGCCTATTGCATCAGGTATTGAATATCTTTATTCTGATATTAGGCGGGGTATTTATGTTTTTTGCTGTCTCTTTTATCTTGCGGGTTGAGGAACTCAAGGTGGTATCCAGATGGATATTGGGAAGAAAATAAGCATTTTACCAAACAAGCCTGGTGTCTATTTGATGAAGGATAGACTCTCCAGGATTATTTATGTCGGCAAGGCCTCGAAATTGAAGGCCAGGGTTGCAGCTTACTTTCGTTCGGGTAAAAAATTTTCCTTTCAAAAACAGACCCTGATAGATTCCATAACGGACTTGGACTATATAGTTACCGGCACCGAAGTTGATGCCCTATTATTAGAGGCCAACCTGATTAAACAGCATCAGCCGAAATACAATGTTAGTTTGAAAGATGACAAGTCCTACCCCCACCTGAAATTGACTAGTAATGAGGACTTTCCGCGTCTGTTCATTACCCGCAAAAAGAAAGAGGATGGTGCTACATATTACGGTCCTTATACTGATGTCAAGCTCCTCAGAGAGGCCCTAGCCCTGATGAGAAAGATTTTTCCGTTAAGGAAGTGCAGGTCTTTTCCCAAAAAACCGTGCCTTGATTATCATCTTGGACAATGTCTGGCCCCCTGTATTGGCAGGGTGAACGTTGCTTTTTACAATCAGATAGTGAAGGAACTTATCTTATTTTTAGAAGGAAAGAGTCAGAGATTGATTGATGAACTGGCCTCAAGAATGAACGATGCTTCGGGTAAGAGGGATTTTGAAGAAGCAGCCAGGATTAGAGACAGGATCGAGGCTTTATTGAGGATAGTAAGGAAAAGTCCAACCTCTGCATCGGGCAGTTATTTGGAAGAATTAAAGGTCGTTTTGGGACTGTCTATCCTGCCCCGTCGGATTTTTGCCTATGATATCTCTGATATCCAGGGGGCCCTGGCCTGCGGGGTAAAAGTTAGCTTTTGGATGGGGAAGCTGGATAAATCTGGTTACCGGAGGTTCAGAATAAAGGGGGCCGACAAGATAGACGATTACAAAATGATGAAGGAGACTATCAGCCGTAGTTTCAAAGAGTTACTTAAAAGAAAGGAACCCCTGCCGGATTTGCTAATAATTGACGGCGGCAAGGGACATGTTCGGGCGGTGCAGGAAGAAATGGATTCTTTGGGGTTGGGTAATATTCCAGTTGTCGGAATAGCCAAAAAATTTGAACAAATATTCTTTCCTCTAAAAAACGATCCTCTCATTTTACCACCTGATTCTAGGTCGCTGAAATTAATTCAGAGAATCAGAGATGAGGCCCACCGTTTTGCCTTGCAATACCATCTTACCCTGCGCAGGAAAGGCGTTAGCAAATCAGCACTTGATCAGATAAAAGGGGTTGGGCCTTTGCGTAAGAGAGAATTAATAAACTATTTCGGTTCGGTAGATAAAATCAAACGTGCCCGGATACAGGGCCTTCTCAGGGTGGATAAGATTGACAGAAAAACCGCTGAGAGTATAGTGGAGTACTTCAGGAAACATAGATAAAAGATGTTTAAATTACAATACCAAATGACCAAAATTACCCCGTAGCAGAAGGGGTGTTTAATTCAAACCTTCAATTGCCAATGTATGACAGTCTAAAGGAAAAAGAAATAACCCTTATCGCCTCTACTCCAAACAAGATCTTTCCTGTTACTTGCTGAATGTCAAAGTTGGGAAGATGGAATCTAAAGAAAAATTTAGGTCTGCTGAAAGGTAATTGGTATTATATCTCTGAAACACAAAGTAACGGCTAGATTGCGAAAAAGAAGAAAACATTAAGTAAAAATGACCAAATCTCAAAAGACTAATATTGCTGCGATCATCTTAATCGCTCTTTTAGGTCTTGCTGTATATGCTAACTCTTTAGGCAATGGTTTTGTTTATGATGATGAGTTTGTAATAGAGAATAAACCCTTTTTAAGCTCCTGGAGTAACCTGCGTTATTTTTTTAGTCCCCGTTACTTTGCTGACTCTGGTGAAACTACCCACCGTCCTTTGGTTACCTTAACCTATTTTCTTGATTATAGCTTAGGAGGCCCTAACCCCTTTGCCTATCATCTGAATAATATTATCTTCCATATATTAAGTGGTATCTTATGTTACTGTTTTCTTCTTTATCTTATCCCGGCATTAGATAAAAAACTTCCCCCCAAAAGCTTGGCCCTTTTAGCTACGCTTTTATTCATTTGCCATCCCATCCAGACAGAGGCAGTCGATGGTATTGCCTTTCGGGAGGATATATTAGCTGCCCTTTTCTGTTTTGCCTCGCTTTTTTTCTATTTAAAGACCAAACTCATTTCAGGGAGAAAGAAACTTCCTTTCTACATTCTTTCAGTCCTTTGTTATTTC
Source organism: Candidatus Omnitrophota bacterium (assembly GCA_030616145.1). Taxonomy (GTDB): domain Bacteria; phylum Omnitrophota; class JAUWXU01; order JAUWXU01; family JAUWXU01; genus JAUWXU01. The sequence continues at coordinate 13,024 of JAUWXU010000001.1, forward strand.
TTTGCCCTTTTGAGTAAAGAATCAGCCCTTCCTTTAATCCTGATTATCTTGCTGATCGACCTATGTTATCAAAAGGATACCCAGAGGATAAGGGACCCAGCTTATCCCTTTTTCATCAAATTTGTCCATTATTTCGGTTATATAGGAATAATCTGTCTTTACCTGTTTATTCGCTTCATTTGGATGGTTTATCCTCTAGCACCCTTGGGTGCCGGTAAGGGAGTGGGTTATCTTGGTGGCAGCCTTTATACCGCCCTTCTTACTACCAGCCGCATCTTTGTATCCTATTTAGGCCTATTCCTTTTCCCCTTAAGACTCACTGTTGACCATTTTTCTAAATATATTCTTGACCCTTCTTATTCTTTTTTAGAACCCAGGGTCTTATTTAGCCTGCTCATCTTAGGTTTAATATTTGTCTTTATTATCCGTAGTTTTCGTTATCAGAAGATTCTTGCTTTTTCTGGGCTGTGGATTTTCATATTCCTTCTGCCAGTCAGTAATATTTTACCTCTGAATCAGGCTATGGCTGAGCGCTACCTTTACCTTCCCTCTATAGGATTTTGTCTTTTTTTAGCTTTAGTGTTGGTTAGATTCTTTTATCTTAGCCCTAACAGATTTATGAGAAATACAGCCATTGTATCAATCATCCTCATTCTATTTCTTTATTCTCTTCGCACCATAACCCGTAACCGTGATTGGAAGGATTCCTTTGTCCTTTGGTCAAATACAATTGAAACCTCTCCGAATAGCTGGAAGGCCCATAATAATCTTGGTATTGCATACGCCGCTATCGGCAAGACCGGGGAAGCAATAGCCTTATATAACAGAGCTATAGAGATCAATCCAGAAGAGGTTACAGGGGTGGTTACAGAGGTATATAGTAATCTTGGTGCTGCATACGCCGCTATCGGCAAGCATGACCAAGCAATAGCCTCATATAACAGAGCAATAGAAATCAATCCAGACTATGCGGAAGCATATTATAACCTTGGTAACACATACAACACTATCGGCAAGACTGAACAAGCAATAGCCTCATATAACAGAGCAATAGAGATTGATTCAAGGTTTGCAGAAGCATATTATAACCTTGGTACTACATACACCGCTGTCGGCAAGACTGAACAAGCAATAGCCTCATATGACAGGGCAATAGAGATCGATCCAGATTATGCAGAAGCATATTATAACCTTGGTAAGACATACAGTGCTATCAGCAAGGTCGAGGAAGCAATAGCCTCATATAACAGAGCAATAAAGATCGATCCAAACTATGCAAAGGCCCATATTAATTTAGCGGTTACTTATTATGATGAAAAGCAGTATAGTTTAGCTATTCATCATTGTGATCGAGCAGTTGAGCTTGGTCACAGGGTGCATCCTGAATTCTTAAAAGCCCTCGAGCCGTTTCGGTAAAAGAGGTTTAGAGTCCCTTCCGGGCTTTTTGTGTTTACGGATTTTAGCGCATTTACAATGGAGTATTAAATGAGACCCTATTTCGCAATAAAGCTTGATTATTGGATAGGGAGACCGCTTTGTTTTTCTCTTTCCGTGGTTGATAAAATCAAGACAGTTTTTATTAGAAGGAGAGAAGAATTCCTTTCTCAAAAGATAATGTTTGTAGAACTTTCTGAGATGGGGGCAGTCATATTAGGATACTCGGCGATAAAAAAGGCACAACAGCTCTATCCGGATTCTAAAATCTATTTTTTGATTTTTAAGGAAAATGCTGAAAGTGTTCATATGTTGAATATTTTTTCTAAAGAAAATGTCTTTACTATTAGAAGTAAAAATTTGTGGGTTTTGTTTATAGATACAATCAGGGTTTTAAGAAAGATGCGCAGGGAAAAAATAGATGCGGTGATAGATATGGAATTGTTTTCAAGGTTCAGTTCTGTCTTAAGTTATTTGAGCGGAGCAAAGACAAGAGTGGGCTTTTATAAATTTTCTCTGGAGGGTCTTTACAGGGGAAATCTTTATACCCACAGGGTTATGTACAATGCTTATATGCATATAAGCAAGAACTTCCTTGCCCTCATTCATTCGCTTAAATCTTCCCACAAAGATATGCCCTTTTTTGATTTGTCCTTAATCGAAGCTAAGACAGAGGTACCCAAGATAAAAATTGATAATTCTGGAGAAGAAAATATATGGAAAAGAATTAAAGAAAATAATAGATCTGTCAGAAAAGACAATAAACTTGTGATTTTAAATCTGGGATTGGGGGAATATTTACCTTTACGGAGATGGCCGTTAGAGAATTATATAAAATTAGCAGATAATTTAGTTCGAGATGCAAATATTTTTGTTATCCTGATCAGTCTTAAATTTGAATCTAAAGAAGTTTTAAAGAAATTATTAGATTCCCCTTGCTGCATAAATCTTATCGGAAACTTAAATCTTGGAGAGTTAATAGATTTGTTTAACGTATCTGATCTTCTTATAACTCATGATAGTGGGGCAGGAAACATCGCTTCAGTTACAAATATTAATCTAATCAGCCTTTTTGGCCCGGAAACACCCCTTTTATACGAGCCCATAGTCGCAAATAAGACGGTTATTTATAAAAATTTGATATGCAGCCCTTGTTTCTCTGCTTATAATCATAGACAGTCACTATGCAAAAATAATTTATGCCTTAAGAATATAACCGTTGATGAGGTCTATAAAGCCGCAAGGAGATACTTGTATAAAAATGAATAATCAGATTTCATACCAGCTTAAAAATATCTTGCGTCTTATGGAGGTTAAAAAGAACAGATATCTGAAAGCAGCACCGGGCAGCATTCTTTTTCTTCTTATTATATGGATTATGAATAAGTGCAATCTGCGATGTAAAATGTGTGACCAATGGTATTGTATATTGTCCTTCGACCCTTCGACAGGCTCAGGACAGGCAAGCTCAGGATGGTTCGAAGGATGGTGAGCTTGTCGAACCATTTGTAATTTGTAATTTTTGTATTTGATGCCAGCTAAACTTATTGATAGACTTTGCGGTGATTATACACCGTTTGAAAGGAAGGTCTTTAAGGCAGTTTGCCGAATACCTCCCGGAAAGACAGTTACTTATCAACAGATAGCCAAAAAGATAGGTCGCCCGCGGGCAGTGCGGGCCGTTGGCGCAGCACTGGGAAAGAATCCTTTTCCCCTGATAATCCCCTGTCACCGGGTAATCAGAACTGATGGCAATATCGGCGGGTACCGCTGGGGAAAAAAGACTAAGAGGAGACTTTTAGAGGAGGAGCAGAAAATAGTTCATTAACAGTAGTTTTTATAGTATAATAAAACAACAGTCTTTCATAAAATTCATTCTAATCATTTTTACCGGAGGTAATAAATGCTCAGCGAATTAAAGGATAAACTGAAATCAATCGAAGAACGTTTAGAAAAAATCAGAGGTTATCTTTGACCCGGCGGGGGCTAAAAAGAGGATAGAAGAAATCCAGCAATTGATGTCCAGGCCGGGCTTCTGGTCGGACAGCGAACAGGCCAACAAGATAATATCTGAATTTAAGGAACTGAAATCCCGGCTTGAACCCTGGGATAAATATCAGAGTCAATACCAGGACATTTTAGAATTATCTAAACTTGTTGAAGAAGATGATCAAAAGACCTTGGTTGAACTCCAGGAAGAGTTTTTAACGTTAAGCAATGCTTTAGATAAGTTAGAATTCGAAATATTATTAAGCGGTGAAGATGATAAGTGCAGCGCAATTTTAAGCATCAATTCCGGTGCCGGTGGGACTGAGGCCTGTGATTGGGTTCAGATGCTGGCCCGGATGTATATAAGATGGGCTGAAGCTAAAGGATTTTCTACCCGGACCGTCGACTTTTTATCTGGCGAAGAAGCCGGCTTAAAGAACGTAACTATTATGATTGCAGGCAGATTCGCCTATGGATGGCTCAAGACAGAGATAGGCGTGCATCGCTTGGTCCGCATTTCTCCCTTTGATTCCGCCCGGCGCCGCCACACCTCATTTGCCTCGGTAGATGTCATTCCGGAAATAGAAGGAGAGATCCCCATTGTTATTAATCCCAGCGACCTGCGGATAGACACCTACCGCTCCAGCGGCGCAGGTGGTCAACATGTGAATGTCACTGATTCAGCAGTGAGGATTACACATCTACCTACGGGAATAGTGGCGCAGTGTCAAAACGAGAGGTCACAATTTAAAAATAAGTCTACCGCTATGAAGGTATTGAAGGCGCGGCTCTACGAAAGGGAATTGAGAGAAAAAGAACAGGAAAGGGCCAAAAAGAATCAGAAAAAAATGGAAATTGCCTGGAGCAGCCAAATCCGTTCTTACGTGCTTTATCCTTATTCTCTGGTCAAGGACCACCGTACAGCATTTGAGACAGGTAACACCCAGGCAGTAATGGACGGAAATATTGACCAGTTTATGGAAGCATATTTGAGAAAGTTAAAAACAAAGAGGTAAAAAGATGGCGCAGCCTAAAAGGTCATTGAATCTGGCCTGGTTACGCAGGAAATTCGGATTGCCTGTTCCCAGGAATCCGTTGACTAGGTTTATTGGCACCCAAAACGAAAGGCTTTTGTTACGTTTCGGGCCATTAGTCGAGGCGATAAACTCCTGGGAGGAAAAAATCAGCCGGCTTTCAGATGATCAGCTTAAAAGAAAGACCGATGATTTTAAGGAACGGTTGCGGATGGGCCAGACAATGGACGATATTCTGGTTGAGGCATTCAGCGTTGTCCGCGAGGCTGGCCGGCGCACTGTTGGCATGAGACATTTTGATGTCCAGCTGATTGGCGGGATAGTTCTGCATCAGGGTCATATTGCCGAAATGGCCACTGGTGAAGGGAAGACGCTGGTGGCCACTCTGGCGGTCTATTTGAATGCCCTGAGCGGCAAAGGGGTTCATGTTGTTACAGTTAATGACTATCTGGCCAGAAGAGATCGGGCCTGGATGGGGCCGCTCTATGAATTTTTGGGTCTTTCCTGCGGAGTTATTCAACATGATGTGAGTCCTGACCAGCGGCAAAAGGCCTATGGTTGTGATGTAACTTACGGCACGAACAATGAATTCGGTTTTGATTACCTGCGGGATAATATGGTCAGCAGGGCAGAGGACAGGGTGCAACGGCCGTTGCACTATGCCATCGTTGATGAGGTGGATAGCATATTAATTGATGAGGCACGGACACCCTTAATTATTTCTGGGCCGTCTGAAGAGTCAACCGATAAGTATTATAAAGTAAATAAAATTATTCCCCGTCTTAAAAAGGGCAGCCGTGATGAGGCTACCAAGGAAGAAAGCGAAGATTTTATAATTAATGAAAAGGACCGCACGACTTATCTTACTGAACAGGGGGAGGTCCATGCGGCAAAGCTTCTGGGGCTGGACAATCTTCACGATCTGGACACCATGGAATACAAACATCATGTAAATCAGGCCCTGCGCGCACACTATAATTTTAAGCGCGATGTACACTATATGATAAAGGATGGCCAGATAATGATTGTAGATGAGTTTACCGGCAGGATAATGCCTGGAAGACGGTGGAGCGATGGCCTGCATCAGGGAATAGAGGCCAAGGAAAATGTGGAGATCAAAAGAGAGAATCAGACTTTAGCCACCGTCACCTTCCAGAACTATTTTCGGATGTATGAAAAACTTGCCGGTATGACCGGTACAGCTGTTACCGAGGCCATGGAGTTTAATCAGATCTATAAATTGGATGTGATAGTTATTCCTACCAACAGACCTTTGATCAGAACCAACTATCCCGATGTAATTTACAAGACAGAGAAAGAAAAGTTCAAGGCAGTGGTGGATGAAATAGAGGAATCTTATAAAAAACGACGGCCAGTTTTAGTGGGCACGATAACCATCGATAACTCAGAAAGACTGAGTCAGCTATTGAGGAACAGAAACATTCCCCATAATGTATTGAATGCCAAATATCATCAGAGAGAGGCCCAGATAGTAGCTCAGGCAGGACATTTAGGCGCGCTAACCATAGCTACCAATATGGCCGGGAGAGGGACAGATATTTTATTGGGAGGAAATGCTGAAACAATGGCCCGGGAGATTATTGATAAAAAATTGTCTTCTGGCGAGGTCCTCTCCGAAGGAGATAAACAAAAGATTATATCGCGATTGAGGGAACAGACCTCTAAAGAACATGATCAGGTCGTCAGGTTGGGCGGACTCCATATTATCGGTACAGAACGGCACGAGGCGAGAAGGATTGATAATCAGCTCAGAGGCAGGGCCGGTCGGCAGGGCGATCCTGGTTCTTCCCGATTTTATCTGTCTCTTCAGGATGACCTGATGAGGATATTTGGTTCGGATAGGATTGCTGGTCTTATGGATCGGCTGGGTATGGAGGAAGGCCAGGAAATAGAACACCCGTTTATTACCCGGGCTATTGGGACAGCCCAGAAACGGGTGGAGACAATGAACTTTGAGATTAGAAAACAGCTGTTGGAATTCGATAATGTTATGAATAGTCAAAGAGAGGTAATCTATAAAGAACGCCGGATGGTCCTGGAAGGTAGTGAGATCAAAGAACATATTTTGGGCATGATGGATGGTGTCCTGGATAGAGATCTGACAAACTATATCAACCCTGATATTAATCAACAAGACTGGGACTTAAGCGGCTTAAGGCAACAGCTGAAATTAAGATTTCCAATAAGGATAGAGGATTCAGAATTAGGGAACCTTTCTTATGACCAGATAAAAGAGAATTTATTTAATAGGATTATTGATGCCTATAATCAAAAAGAAAATACTATTTCAGCAAAAGTCCTCAGACATCTGGAAAGAGTTGTTTTATTGCAGATTGTGGATTCGAAATGGAAAGACCACCTTTATTCCCTGGATATCCTCAGAGGAGGAATAGGCCTCCGGGCATATGGCCAGCGGGATCCCCTGGTTGAGTATCGGCATGAGGCCTATCAAATGTTTTCTACTATGATTGAGAGCATAAAATCCGATATTATTGAATTTATCTTTAAGGTCCAGGCCGTCTCTGGAGAAAAAAGGGTTAGTGTTTTTGACCGATCTGAGCAGAAATTGGTTCACCCCGAGGCCCGCCAGATGAAAAGTCTTCCTTCAGAATCTTCGCCGGCAGAAGAGAAAACACCTTTGCCATTTTCTTCCCCAGCCGCTGATAAAAGTGCTCCTTATCAGAGGAAGGGACGCAAGGTCGGCAGGAATGAGCCCTGTCCCTGCGGCAGCGGGAAAAAATATAAACATTGCTGCGGGAGATAGCGGATAGACAATAATATTGCCTATTCGCCCGCTAACCAATTAATCAACGTAGTCGACTTTTATGAAGGCAGTAATCCAAAGAGTAAGCAAGGCAGAGGTAAAAATAGATGGCCGTGTTATTTCCGAAATAGGCAAGGGCTTAGTTATCTTTCTGGGCATAGAAAAGACAGATGGTTTAAAGGATGTTGAATTTTTGGCTGAGAAGATAACAAAACTCAGGTGTTTTGAGGACCAGCGAGGCAAGATGAACATTTCCCTTGGTGAGGTGAACGGAGAACTACTGGTGGTTCCAGAAGTTACCCTTTGTACCAACCTCATCAGCGGACGGCGGCCCGGTTTTGAGAATGCGGCTCAGCCAGAGCTTGCTGAAAGTCTTTATCGGGATTTTATAAATCTATTGTCCAAGCGGAACTTTAGAATTAAACAAGGCAGGTTCAAGGCCCATCTGATTGTTACGATATTCAATGATGGACCGGTGACGTTCGTTTTGGATAGCCATTCTATAAAGGCAGAGTCAGAGAGAGAGGGAAGATAAAGTTTGATACTTTTATAGGAGGAAGTTATGAATACATTAAAGACGGGAATCCTGTTGACTTTTCTAACATTGCTTTTAGTTTTTATTGGAAGATTAATCGGCGGTCCTGTGGGAATGGTAACAGCTTTTATAATCGCCTTAATAATAAATGGCGTAAGTTACTGGTTTTCTGACAGGATAGTTCTGGCAATGTATCATGCCAAAGAGGCCTTGCCTGATGAGGCCCCGCAATTATATCAGATAGTTGGCGACCTGGCTCAGAAGGCAAATCTACCCTTGCCCAGAATCTATATTATTCCCAGCCAGACCCCTAACGCCTTTGCTACCGGCAGAGATCCCCAGCATGCAGCAGTAGCAGTGACTAAAGGCATCTTAAATATTTTAGACCGCGATGAGCTGGAAGGTGTCTTGGCCCATGAGTTGTCCCATGTCAGAAATCGGGATATCCTGATCGGTTCAATGGTTGCTACCATTGCCGGTGCCGTGTTTATGTTGTCAAATATAGCCAGATTTGCTGCCTTGTTTGGCGGCTACAGGGGCAGCCGGAATAGAGGGGGCGGAATTGTTGGATTGTTGGTAATGACAATAGTGGCGCCGATTGCTGCAATGTTAATCCAGATGGCCATATCCCGCTCCCGGGAATATCAGGCTGATAGTTCAGGGGGAAGACTCTCTGGACAACCTCTGGCATTGGCCAGTGCTTTAAAAAAATTACATTCAATGAACAAGAAAATACCGATCAAGGCCAATCCATCCACCGCCCATATGTTTATTGTCAGTCCTTTGGCTGGCGGCGGCCTGGCAAACCTGTTCAGTACCCATCCGAGGGTAGAAAATCGGATAGAGGCGTTAAAAAGGCTTGATGCTGATTTACAGAGATGAAAGTTAATATCAGATATATAAAAGACAAAGACCTGTTTGAGCTGCAGTTTGTTGAACCCCACCTGCGCTCGCACATTTTATTGAATAGACAGCAGTTGAATCAATTCAGGGCGTCTTTAGAAAAGGCCCTTATTGAAAGTAAAAAAAACAGATGATGGATGCAAAAAAGATGCTACGGGCCTTTTATGATAGATTATTTGAATTTTTCGGTCCGCAGAAATGGTGGCCGGCCCGCTCGCGATTTGAGATTATCCTTGGGGCTATCTTGACCCAGAATACCAGCTGGAAAAATGTGGAAAAGGCGATTAAGAATTTACGTTCCGCAGGGGTATTAGACTATCGAGGATTAAAAGAGCTTAGTCAGCGCCGGCTCGCCTCGTTGATTAAGCCGGCGGGTTACTACAACATTAAAGCAGAGCGGTTAAAAAACTTCATTAATTTTTTAAGTTTGGAGTATCAGGGAAATCTAACTAAGATGTTGAAAGAAAAGACGTTGGTATTGCGGCAAAGCTTGCTCAAGGTGAAGGGAATAGGTAAAGAAACAGCTGATTCAATAATATTGTATGCCGCCGGGAAGCCGGTTATGGTAATAGATGCCTACACCAAAAGAATATTTTCGAGACACAGATTGATTTCCCCAGATTCCTCCTACGATCATGTCCAGGAACTGTTTATGGACAACCTGCCCAAGAGCCCTATTTTCTACAACGAATTTCACGCCCTGATTGTCAGACTGGGTAAAGAGTATTGTGTCAAAAAGCCCAGATGCGATGCTTGCCCAATAGCAGCCTTAAAGTATTGATTCAGTTATGAAATTAATCAGGACTTTTTTACTCTGTCTTTTTTCGGCCTTCCTTTTGATTTTGTCTTTTCCCCGGCCTGAGTTGGCGTATTTTGCCTGGTTTTCCTTTGTTCCCCTTTTTGCGGCTATTGATAAGCTGGATAGAAAATCCGCATTTTTGTTTTCCTATCTTACCGGCGTTATTTTTTTTCTGGGTACGCTTTACTGGATTGGTTATGTAAATGTTTTTGGATTGATAGCCCTGGTATTGTATCTAGGGCTTTATTTTGGTATCTTCGGCTTGCTTGTTAATCGTTTGCACTCTGGCTTCGGAGCCCTTATTTTAGTTCCGTGTTTTTGGGTAAGTTTGGAATATCTCCGCAGTCATCTTTTTAGCGGATTTGGCTGGCCAGTACTCGGATATTCCCAGTATCTCAATCTTTCTCTTATCCAGATAGCAAAACTTACCGGTGCCTACGGTGTTTCTTTTCTAATAATAATGGTCAATATGCTTATCTTTCAGGGAATAAGGGGCCTCAGGATTATCCCGAGAAAGGAGGTTTCTTACCAGGGCAGACAGAACTCAAAGTTATTGATTAACCTCAGTATTGTTTTGCTGATTTTGATATCGGTATTTATCTATGGCCGCATTCAGCTTTCCCAAAGGACTGGGGCAAGAATAAAGGTAGGGTTAGTCCAGGCCAATGTGCCACAGCAGGAGAAGTGGGATCCTGCATTTAAATATCTGATTCTGGAAAAATATCAAGCACTAACCAGATTGGTTTCCCTGCAAAGGCCAGATATAATCATCTGGCCGGAGACAGCTATTCCGGGATATCTGGTTGATGGAAGTGAAGTCCTGGGTTATGTTCTTAACTTGGCAAGAGAAGTAGGCATTCCTTTGTTGATCGGTAGCCCCTTTCTGAATAATAGCAGTGAGGTCTATAATTCTGCTTTTTTAGTGTCGGGGAAAGGTAAAATTCTTACCCGTTACGACAAGATACATTTAGTCCCCTTTGGTGAATATATTCCCCTGGGCAGAATATTTTCATTTGTTGCAAAGATAGACAAGAGGGCAGCTGGAGACCACTTTAGCCACGGCAGGGACTACACCATATTCAAGATACCAACTTCTGGCGGCCAGGAGCCAGGGACAAGCTTTGGCGTCCTGATTTGTTTTGAGGATATATTTCCGGGTTTGGTAAGGGAGTTTGTCAGGAAAGGGGCGGACTTTATGGTTAATATTACAAATGATGCCTGGTTTGGAACCTCCGGCGCACCCTATCAACATACTCAGGCCCTGGTCTTGAGGGCAGTTGAGAACGGTATTGGCATAGCCAGGTCTGCTAATACCGGCATTTCCTGTATCATTGAACCGAGCGGCAAGATAACCCGGCGGATATCAGATGCCCAGGGTAATCATATATTCATAACCGGGTATTTAGCCGGGGACGTAGCGCTTTTAAGCAGCCCTACTTTTTATACCAGATTCGGTGATCTATTTACCTATCTTTGTATTTTAATTTCAATAGGTTGGGTTATTCTTGACAAGGTAAGGAATCTTCTATATAATGCTACCTAAATAAGCACGGATTATAGCGTACGGATGCGCGTTGGACCAAGATTTTCATCTACAAGGTCTACCGATAATTAACGCAACAGATTAACCAGCTAACCATTTTTACCGGCCATGATGACAAAAAATGAATTAATGGAGATAAAGCTTAAAAAGGTGGAACTTATTAAAAAGGCCGGGGTTTATCCCTATGGTGCAAGGTATCTAAGGTCTCACCGGATAAAAGAGGTACTCGAACAGTTCAAGCAGGATTTAGAGGTCAATCTGGCCGGTCGGATTATGGCCTTGAGGCGCCACGGCAAAACAGTATTTTTTGACATCAAGGATGAGACAGCAAAGATTCAGGCCTACATTAATATTGCTGAGTTGGAGGAAGGGAAGCGGAATCTCTTTAATAATATAGACATAGGGGATTTTGTCGGCCTTAAGGGGGTGCTTTTTAAGACCAAAACAGGTGAGACAACAGTCAGGGTTGCTGAATTTACCATCCTTAGTAAATGTCTAAGAATTCTGCCTGAAAAGTGGCATGGGCTCAAGGATGTGGAGACCAGATATCGTCAGCGTTATGTGGATTTAATAGTAAACGATGAGGTAAAAAGGGTATTTTTGCTCCGCAGCCGCGTATTAAAAGAAATCAGAAATTTTCTTAACTTACGTGGTTATCTGGAGGTTGAAACTCCGATGATGCAACCTATTCCGGGCGGAGCTGCGGGTAGACCGTTCAAGACCCATTCTAATGTATTAGATACTGATTTTTATTTAAGGGTAGCTCCCGAGTTATATCTTAAGAGATTAATAGTGGGGGGTTTTGAAAAGATTTACGAAGTCAATAAATGCTTTCGCAACGAGGGGCTTTCTACCCGGCATAATCCAGAGTTTACTATGCTGGAGGTTTATCAGGCCTATGCTGATTATGAAGATATGATGAATTTGACCGAGGAACTCATTACCTTTTTAGCCAGGGAGATTTTGGGAAAGGTGAAATTTGATTTTCAGGGAAACAGCATAGATCTTTCCAGTTGGAAAAGGATTTCTTTTAGTACGTTGATGAAAGAGGCCTACGATATAAATCCCCAGGAGAATATCGAACAATGGATTAAAAAACTTGCCAGAGGCGGTGTTGAGATAGAGGCAAAGAATATCAGCCGGTCCCAGATTTTAAACATAATCGCTGAACTGATTGAGCCAAAATCCCACGGCACGCCGACGTTTGTTGTGGACCTATTTAGTGAATTGTGCCCCCTGGCCAAGAGAAAGCCGGATAAT
>JAUWXU010000018.1 GCA_030616145.1 Candidatus Omnitrophota bacterium
TTTAACGTAAAAGGATACTCTAGTTTCTGGTTGTTCTGAGTGGAGTAAAGTTATGAAATGGTCGCAGGCATTTATACCTACTTTAAAAGAGACTCCTTCTGATGCCGAGGTCATCAGCCATAAACTTATGTTGCGGGCTGGCTTACTCAGAAAGCGTGTTTCGGGTGTCTATACCTATTTGCCTCTGGGATTAAAAATTATAGATAGGGTTACTGATATAATCCGTGAACAAATGAATTCCCTGGGCAGCCAGGAAGTTTTGCTCCCTGCTTTGCAACCTGCGAAGCTCTGGAAGGACTCTGGCAGATATGAACAGATAGGTAAGGTGATGATTCACTTTGTTGACCGACGCGGTAAAGAGATGGTACTTGGGCCAACCCATGAAGAAGTAATTACCGATCTGGTTAAAAATGAGATTAATTCATATAAGCAACTCCCAATTATTTTATATCAAATTCAAACCAAATTCAGGGATGAACCACGGCCCCGTTTCGGCGTCCTGCGAAGCTGCGAGTTTATTATGAAGGATGCCTATAGCTTTGATAAGGATATCGATGGCCTGAATAAGAATTATTCGAAGATGCACGATGCCTACCATCGCATTTTTGAGCGCTGTGGGTTAAAATTTATTGCAGTCGAGGCCGATTCAGGTATTATGGGAGGAGAACTTTCACATGAGTTTATGGTATTGGCAGATAGCGGAGAGGATTTGATTTTGTATTGTCAGGAGTGTGGTTCTGCAGCCAGCCAAATAAAAGAAGACGAGGCTGGCAGAAAGTGCCCCCGGTGTAGCAAAAGACTTTCAACAAAGAACGCAATCGAGATTGGTCACATCTTTAAGTTAGGCGTTAAATATTCAGCATCTCTATCTGCCACCTTTCTAAATGAAAAAGGAGAGGCCAAGCCGATTATTATGGGTTGTTACGGGATTGGTGTAAATAGGATTATGGCTGCCGTTATCGAGCAGAATCACGATAAAAATGGTATCATCTGGCCGTATCTGATCAGTCCCTATCAAGTCACAATTTTGGCGATAGATGCCTCTTATCAACCGGCTGTTGAGTATGCCGCTCTTCTCTATGATCGTTTGCACAAAGAGAATGTCGATGTCCTGCTGGATGATCGCGATGAGAGGGCTGGAGTTAAATTTAAAGATGCTGATTTAATTGGCATACCTTTACAGATTATTATCGGCGGGAAAACTCTGCAGCAGGGGATGGTTGAGATAAAATTTCGCAGGACTGGCGAGGTTATAAAAGTGAGAAAGGAAGAAGCGCTGGATAAGATCAGAGAGATTCTTAAAAAAGAAATGGTATCATAATGGATAATGAACAGCTGGCCAATGAAATAAAAGGATTGGTTTCTGATATCTTCCAGAGGGAAGGTATTGAGCTCGTAGATCTGTCTTACCGTCGGCGTAAGGAAGGAATGGTCTTAACCTTTTTGGTAGATAAACCCGACGGCATTACCCTGGAAGAATGTAGTTGGCTTAATCATGAAATAGACCAACTTCTTGATAAATCCGGGATAATGAGTGAACGATACTTGCTTGAGGTTTCATCGCCCGGCCTGGATAGACCACTTCGAACCAGAGAAGATTTTATCCGGGCTATCGGGAAGCCGGTTAGAATTATTAGCCGTTTGCCGGTGGATGGCAGAGATGTTCACAGCGGTGAGCTCTATGGCATTAATGATCGGGATATAGTTATAATTGGCAAAGATAATCTGTCCACCGTTATACCATTTGAAGATATTAGCAAAGCCAGATTGGATATAAAAAATTGAAGGGAGTAGTAACGGAATGAATGGAGAGCTTTTAAACATTATTGATTCTATTGGACGCGATAAAGGAATTGATAAAGAGATACTTATTCAAGCAGTAGAGGCGGCGTTGATTTCTGCATTTCGCAAGTCTCTTGGCGGATCAGAAGATGCGACCATTCATATTGATCGTACTACTGGAGAAATAAAGATATTTCAGGGAAAAAAGGAGATTGTCCATCATGATTTCGGAAGGATTGCTGCCCAGACCGCCAAGCAGGTTATTATTCAAAGGATCCGGGAAGCAGAAAGAGAAAGTGTTTATGAAGAGTTTAAAAAGAAGATTGGAGAAATAACCAATGGCGTTGTCCACCGGATTGAACGGGGAAATATCATAGTTGATTTGGGCAAGACCGAGGCGATTATTCCTCGCCGTGAACAATCGCGGAAGGAAACTTACAATCAGGGCAGTAGGGTTAGGGCTTATATTCTGGAGGTCAAGAAAACTGCCCGAGAACCCCAGATTGTTCTTTCCCGGAGGCACTCCTTGCTGGTCAAAAAGTTATTTGAACTGGAGGTACCGGAGATATATGAGAAGGTGGTAGAAATAAAATCGGTTTCCCGGGAACCAGGAGAAAGGTCTAAAATTGCTGTTTCCTCAAACGATGAAAAAGTGGACCCGGTAGGTGCATGTGTGGGGATGAGAGGCCAGCGGGTTAAAAACGTTATCCGTGAACTCCGGGGAGAAAAGATAGACATAGTCAGGTGGAGCAGCGATATCGGTACCTATATTGGCAGTGCCTTGAGTCCGGCCGAAATTATCAGCATAAAGATGGATAAGGATGAAAAGAAGGCCGATGTAATTGTTGGTGACGATCAGCTTTCTCTGGCTATCGGCAAGGGTGGCCAAAATGTAAGACTGGCGGCAAAACTGACCGGGTGGAAGATCAATATCAGGGGGCAGATTGAACAGATATCGTTAACCGCATTGCCGGGTGTGGGGGCCAAGACCGAAAAGACATTGATTGAAGCCGGATACAAGAATGTAGGAGCAATTATTAAGGCAGATTCGGCCAGCAGCTTGGCCAAGGTGAAAGGAATAGGCAAGAAGACAGCGGAGAAGATCTATCAGGCGGCCAAAAAGTTAAGTACAGGCAGTAAAGGCAGAGTCAGAGAGTCAGAGAGTCAGAGAGTCAGAAGTGCTTGAGAGAAATTGATAGAGTTTTTACTTTGATACCTTGAGTCTATGACTCTTTGACATTGATTTATTCGATGTTGATTTAGTAAATAATATAGGTGAGGAAGGATGAGGGTATATCAATTAGCTAAAAAATTACATATAACCAGTCGACAACTTATATCCGAACTCCATAAGTTGAAGGTGGACGTTAAAGGCCATATGAGTTCTATTGATGATGACACTGCCGTTCTGGTTCAACAGGAACTCAAAGGCAAAAAAATAGTTAGAGAAAAAAAAGAAAGAAAAAAGACCTTAAAGAAGATTCAGATTAAATTACCTATTATGGTAAATGGATTGGCTATAAGATTGGGTATAAAGCCTAGTGAGATTCTAAAACGACTTTTAGAATTAAATATCATAGGCAATATCAATAAATCATTGAGCGAAGATGTAATCAAACTTATTGCCAGGGAATTTAATTACGAAATAGAGGTTTTACCTTCCGAAGAGGAGGCCGTGTTCATTGAGGAAAAGGATGATGTCTCGAAATTAACCCCTCGGTCGCCGGTAGTGACTTTGATGGGGCATGTTGATCACGGGAAAACCTCTTTGCTGGATGCTATTCGCGAAACCAATATTACCAGTAAAGAAGCTGGTCAGATTACCCAGCACATCGGTGCATATAAAGTGCGTTTAAACAAGGGTCAGATCACCTTTTTGGATACTCCGGGTCACGAGGCCTTTACTGCGATGAGGGCCAGAGGGGCTAATGTTACCGACATCGTGGTATTGGTAGTAGCAGCCGATGAAGGTGCAAAGCCTCAGACTGTCGAGGCCATTGATCATGCCCGGGCCGCTGGTGTCCCAATCGTAGTAGCTATAAACAAGATAGACCTTCCCGATGCAAATATAACCAGGGTCAAAAGACAAGTTCGGTCCTATGACTTGACATCAGAGGATATGGGCGGTAAAACCCTCATGGTTGGTGTTTCAGCCAGGACCAAAGAAGGTATTGACGAACTCTTGGAGGCGTTGCTTCTGGAGGCAGAAATGTTGGAATTGAAGGCCAATTTCCATCGGTTAGCTAGAGGAATAGTTATTGAAGGAAAACTTTCAGCCGGGAGGGGACCGGTAGCTACGGTGTTAGTTAAAAATGGCACCTTGCATGTTGGAGATGCAGTTATCAGCGGAGTTTATTCCGGAAAGATAAAATCCATGCGGGATGATAGAGGGCAAGCGGTCAAAGATGCTCCTCCATCTATGCCGGTCGAAATTTCAGGGCTTTTCGGAGTACCTGAGGCAGGAGATGAGTTTATTGTTGTTAAAGACGAAAAACTGGCGAAAGAAATTGCTCAAAAGCGAAGAATGAAGGTAAGAGAAAAGAAGTTAGGGGCAGTAGCCCGGGTTACCTTGGAGGATATCTATAATCAGATTAAAGAAGGCCAGTTGAAAGAACTCAAGATTATCATTAAGGCAGATGTCCAGGGTTCTGTTGAGGTCTTACAGGACTCACTCGAAAAGTTAAGCACCGAAGAGGTAAAGTTGAAGATGATTCACGGAGGAGTGGGCGGGGTTAATGAATCGGATATAATGCTGGCAGCCGCTTCTCAGGCCATTATTATCGGTTTTCATATCAAGAGAGATTTAGCATTAGATGAACTGATTGAAAAGGAAAAAGTGGATGTTCGGTTTTATAATGTTATTTATGAGGCCACTAGCGATATAAGAGCGGCGATGGAAGGATTGTTAGAGCCGGGGATAAAAAAGGTTTTGGTCGGCCGGGCCGAAGTTCGGGAGATCTTCCGGGTTTCCCGGATAGGAACGGTGGCTGGTTGTTTTGTCAAAAAGGGCAAGATAGTTCGTAATCTGCGGGGACAGGTCATCAGGGACGGAGATATAATTTACAACGGTTCAATTAATTCCCTGAAACGGTTCAAAGAAGATGCCAAAGAGGTTGAGGAAGGTTTTGAATGTGGCATTGGCTTTGGTGATTTTGGTGATATCAAGGCCGGAGATATGATTGAGTGCTATCGAATAGAAAAGGTCACCAGGCGCCTGTAATGTTACATAATGTTACAAAAAGGTAACCTTATGTAACTTCTAAATTGAGGGCCGATAGTTCAGTTGGGAGAACGCTACATTCGCATTGTAGAGGTCAGGGGTTCGACTCCCCTTCGGTCCACCAGAACCACAGAATCACAGAAAGCAAGTTTAAAAATTCAAGCTTCATAGAACCACAGAACTATAGAAACACAGAAAGTGAGTTAATTAGCCAATGTGATTGCGCAATACGCAATACACATAACGAAGCCGAACTACAAGGAGGACGCAATGCTTAAGTTTGATGATTTCAAAAAGATGGATATAAGGATTGCTGATATTTTAGAAGTAAAGGACCATCCCAATGCAGACAAACTTTATTTAATAAAAGTTAGATTTGCCGAGGAAGAAAGACAAATCGTTGCAGGCATCAAACCCTATTATACAAAAGAAGAACTAGCAGGAAAACAGATAGTTCTTTTGACCAATATCGAGCCGGCCACAATCAGAGGCGTAGAGAGTAAAGGCATGCTTTTGGCTGCCAATGACGGAAATATTATTTCAGCACTTACTGTTGATAAACCGGTCAATTGTGGTGCCAAGGTATCTTGAACAAAAGGGCATAAGAAATTGGTTAATTGGTTAATTGGTTAAATGGTTAATTGGCGAGTAAATTATTTAATTAACCACTCACCAATTAACCAGATTACTGAGTAGGGAGGAATTGAATGGCTATAAAAGCGGTCAGGGGCATGAATGATATTTTGCCGCCGGAGGTTAAAAACTGGCGATACCTGGAGGAAACCAGCCGCAGGCTTCTACAGGCCTATGGTTATTCAGAGATAAGGACGCCCATCGTAGAAGATACCTCTCTATTTATCAGAAGTATCGGTCGGGCCACTGATATTATTTCCAAGGAAATGTATAGTTTTTCTGATTCCAAAGGCCGCAATCTTAGTCTTCGGCCGGAAGAGACTGCACCAGTGATCAGGGCCTACGTGGAGCACAGTCTAAATAAAAAATTTGGTTTTAGTAAATTTTATTATATTGGACCGATGTTTAGAAGCGAACGGCCCCAGGCTGGTCGTTCCCGTCAGTTCCATCAAATAGGCACCGAGGCCATTGGTTCATACAGTCCCCATCTGGATTGTGAGACAATAATTCTTCTGGTAGATATATTTTCGGCCTTAAAGTTAACTGGTTATCTTATCCGATTGAATAGCGTTGGTTGTAAGGCTTGTCGGATAAAGTTCAAAAAGATCCTGAGAAATACATTATCCCGACATATAAATTTACTTTGTCGTGATTGTCAGCGGAAATTGACTACCAATGTATTTCGGATCTTGGATTGTAAAAAGCAGGGTTGCCAGATGGTTATCCGAAGGATGCCAGTCATCCTTGATTATCTTTGTAGAGAATGCAAAGGACATTTTGAAAAGGTCAAGCAGATATTGGACGGGGCAGAGATTTCATATCAGACTGACCCCTACTTAGTCAGAGGACTGGATTATTACACTAAGACGGTCTTTGAATTTGTTCATCCTTCTTTGGGTTCCCAGAATGCCTTAGCAGCTGGTGGAAGATATGACAGCTTGGTCAATGAACTGGGTGGTCCTTCGCTTGGTGCCTGCGGAATGTCTATTGGCATGGAAAGGGTGTTGATGACTTTGGTGTCTCTGAATAAAAAAATA
This sequence comes from Candidatus Omnitrophota bacterium, assembly GCA_030616145.1. Lineage (GTDB taxonomy): Bacteria > Omnitrophota > JAUWXU01 > JAUWXU01 > JAUWXU01 > JAUWXU01. The sequence continues at coordinate 6,673 of JAUWXU010000018.1, forward strand.
CCTGCCTTGAAAGAAGAAAGTGTTTATTTGGTGACTATTGGCGAAAAGGCCTACCGGGAGGGATATAAAATATTGCGGGATCTGCGCAAACAGAATATCAGGACTCATATTGACTATGAAGGAAAATCGCTCAAGTCCCAGTTAAGACGGGCCGGTAGTTTAGATTGCAGATATGTTGTAATTTTGGGTGAAAACGAACTAAAAAAGGAAGTTGCTATTTTAAAGGAAATGAAGACCGGAAGGCAGGTTGAGGTTGAGATAGACAGGATAGCAGAGGAGATAAAACGCTACTTTAGATCCTAGATGTGCGAGATACGAAAGATAGAATCGTTTATAGGGCAAAGCACAGAAAAAAATGAGGAAGTATATGAGAAGGACGCATACCTGCGGTGAGCTGAATAAAAAATGGATTGGTAAAAAGATAGTTCTTTGCGGATGGGTGTTAAATATGCGAGACCACGGCAATCTTACCTTTATTGATCTGCGGGATTATTCGGGCATTACCCAGCTCGTATTTAATTCCAAGGCTGATAATAAGAAGCTCCATAGTTTTGCCAAGCAACTCAAAAGCGAATACGTAGTTTCTATTCAGGGGATTGTTTCTGAAAGACCGGTGGGTACAGCTAACCCCAGGCTTTTTACCGGTGAAATAGAGGTTTTGGTAGAGAGGTTGGAAATCTTAAATAAGTCGCTCGTTCCCCCTTTTGAGATAAATGATGATGTCAGGGTTTCAGAAGAGTTGCGGCTCAGTTATCGATATCTTGATTTACGAAGGCCCCTGATGCAGAAGAATCTCAGGTTTCGGCATAAGGTCTGTCAGCTGGTCAGGACATTTTTAGATAAACAGGGCTTTATAGAGGTCGAGACCCCTGCCCTTACCAAATCCACCCCCGAAGGGGCTCGTGATTTTCTGGTTCCAGCGCGTTTGAATCCGGGCAAATTTTATGCCCTTCCCCAATCACCACAGTTATTCAAGCAAATCCTTATGGTTGCCGGTATTGAGAAGTATTTTCAAATCGTGCGTTGTTTTCGGGACGAGGATTTAAGGCGTGATAGACAACCCGAACATACCCAGATAGACATTGAGGCCTCTTTTATAGAACCTGAGGATATATTAGCTTTAATCGAAAAGATGTTAACGGCTTTATTCGAAAAGTCATTAGACGTAAAAATAAAGACACCCTTCCGCCGCATTTCCTACCAGGAATCTATGGACAGGTTTGGAACGGACAAACCGGATATGAGATTTAAGATGGAACTGATAGATGTTACTGATATTGTGAAGGAAAGCGAATTTAAAATATTTAGAAAGACCATTGAGGCCGGAGGAATTGTTAAGGGGATAAATGCCCGGGGATGCGCTAACTTTTCAGTTAAACAATTGGATGGGATGCGAGAGTTCGCTTTAGCCAATGAGGCCCAGGGGTTGGCGTGGCTTAAGGTAGCGGGGGATAAGGTTGTTTCTCCTATTGCTAAGTTCTTTTCTTCCCCGATAATAAAAAGGTTGTTAAAGACAATGGGCGGCAAGCAAGGAGATCTGCTTTTGTTTGTTGCTGACCAGCCCTCGATTGTCTCTAGTTGTCTAGGCCGCCTGCGTCTGCATTTAGCCAGCAGACTTAAATTGAACTTAAAAAGAGATAAATACGATTTTTCGTGGATAGTTGATTTTCCCCTTCTGGAGTGGAACGAGGAGGAATCCAGATACCAGGCCCGGCATCACCCCTTTACCGCACCCAGGGAGAAAGATATACCGTTGCTTTTTAAGGAGCCGGCCCGCGTAAAGGCCCGGGCCTATGATTTGGTGTTAAATGGCGTAGAGATTGGAGGAGGCAGTATCAGGATCCATAAAGAAAATCTACAAAAAAAGGTATTTGAGGCCCTGGGTATTGACCAAAAGAAAGCTGAGGAAAGGTTTGGTTTTCTGCTCAGGGCATTGAGATACGGTGCTCCGCCTCATGGAGGGATAGCGCTGGGACTTGACAGGCTGATAATGCTTATGCTGTCGCTTGATAGCATTCGAGATGTAATTGCCTTCCCTAAGACGCAGAAGGCAGTCTGTTTAATGACTGGCGCACCGGATCAAATTGAACAAGGACAACTCAGAGAACTTGGTTTGACATTGAGAAGATAAGAGGAGTATAATTGGTTAGCGGGTTAGTCGGCTAACTAATTAACCGAGGAGGTAAAGATGGATAAAAAGATATGGGGCATTATATTATTTCTTTCTCTTACTGCTGTTCTCACGGGATGTGCAAGAATTTCTACTTATGTCATAGAAAGGACTGACCAGGACTTAGCAGAGGGGAATCGGGGTTATCTGCAGGGTGAATTGCCGCCGCTTCCACCGAGGGGGAAATTGACCAGAACTGTAATTAATATTGAATTTGAGTTGCCGCCATTCCCGGAATGGAGAAGACATTATTGGACCGACAAAGAGCTCTGGGGCAACAGGGGTTACATAGTAGGAGGTCCTCCACGGGAGACTGTGATTGTACCCAAAAGGTCGGTTCCCTCAGTTAGAGAAGTGGAAAAGAAAAGAGAGATTCCGGAAGTGGTGATTATTGAGGAGCCTTTAGAGGAACCGGTGAAAAAGAAATTGCCTTTCTGGAAGAAAAAACTACCGGCAACCCACACAGTAAAAAAGGGAGAGTGCCTGTGGTATATTGCCGGATATCCGGAAATTTATGGCAATCCTTTAGAGTGGCCCAAAATTTATAAAGCCAACCGGGATATCATTAGAAACCCTGACCTTATTTATTCAGGACAGGTACTCAGGATCCCGCGGGAGGGAGAGACTCTGGCCGCTCCAAAACCAACAAAGAAAAAGTGGATTAAATAGCAAGGAGACATTTTGACAGAGCTGAATAATCTTAAATCCAAGCCGCTAATTAAAATACTGATTGGGCTAGCGACTATCCTGGTTTTAATAGGGGTTATGTCTACCAGGAGGCCTGCCCGATGGAGATTTAAGGTAGAGGATGTTAG
>JAUWXU010000005.1 GCA_030616145.1 Candidatus Omnitrophota bacterium
GAATGCATATATATTATATTTTGCACCTCCCGGTCCAGGCAGATTATTTTTTCGCCAAAGACGGCCATCGTTGCTGCGTTGCTGACAAAGGCGGGAATTCCAAATTCGCGTTCAATCCTGTTTATCAACGAAAGGTAATCGGCCGTTGATGCATTCTTCGAAAACTCCCTGACAGTCCCTGCCCTTTCATCCAGAATGCCATTAACACCAACAACCACGCCCTTTATCTTTTCAACCTCTACTGAGCAGTTCTCCATTAATTCGCTGATAAGGCCAATGGTCCTGGTCAACAATCTAGCCATATCTCCTTCGGGCCGGGGTCTCTTTATTCCGGCAACCACCCTTCCGCTCAAGTCAGTCAATACAGCAATCATCTCTGACTGAGCTAATCCTGAAACTCCCAGATCAATCCCCATTGCAAATCCGAAACGAGAGTTCAATTCTACCAGTTCAGGCTTCCGGCCACCAGTTGAAGAATCAAACCCCCTGGCTAAAGCCAAGCCGCAGGAAATATAATTGTTAACATAGTTTGATACGGTAACAATGTTCAAACCCGTAATCCTTGATATCTCGGTCTTTGTCAAAGGACCGTTCTTCCTTATGGCCTCCAGCATCAACCAATTTTTTCTTTCCTGTTCTGTTAGGGGCCTGTTTCTAAATAATGTGTGTTTGGGTTCCATAAATCCACCCCCTCCATTGTCTGCAAAAAGGTTTAATTGCCAGTATCATTTTTCACTTTCCCATTATTACTTTGACGTTATATCTTTTGCCTTTTTCGCCAGCCGGAATTAGGTTGGTTGCCAGCTTTTTGCCGTCAACAAATATCTGTTTAACGCCAGATTTAACGCCTTTTGGATTTTCAATGACAATCTTATAGACAGCACCCCGGAAATGCCTGATAACTTCGCACCTCTTCCAGCAAGAAGGAATGCAGGGAGAAATCAACAGCCCCTGATATTCCGGACGAACACCCAGGATATACTGGGTAGCCGCTAAAAACGACCAACCAGCTGTCCCGGTAATCCAGGTAAAAGAACCCTCGCCGTACAAATAGGGATGCCCCGGTCCGATTAAATATTCAGCAAAGACATAGGGTTCGGTCTTGTAAAGCTCATAATCCCGCTGAGAGTTGGGCATAATCTTTTTTAGTCCTTCGTAGGCCTTATTTCCTCTACCGGCCATACAATCGGCTATCACTTTCCATGTAACGGCATGACAGAATACTGCCGCATTTTCTTTTGTCCCTTCAGAAAACATAGTAATCCTGCCTAAACGAGGGTCAAACTCTGAATAGGCTGGATGAAACAACGCTGCTCCATGTTCTCCGTCCAGATACCTGTCTATAGAGGCCAGGACCTTTTTCGTCTGGGGCGGGTCTGTTATTCCGCTCAACAGCGCCCAGGTCTGGGAATTCAGGAAAATCTTCCCTTGTTTATTCCGGGAAGAACCGTAAACAGTCCCATCGTCGGTAAATCCCCGCGCATACCAGGCACCGTCCCAGGCGAACTTGTTAATCCGCCTGGCCATTTCTCTTATCTTCAAATTCAACTCATTTGCTATCTGCTTTTTTTTCATCAATACGGCCATCTCTGCCAGCAACTTCAAGGACCTCACCAGGGCCATTGCCAGCCATACACTTTCTCCCTTGCCTTTGATTCCAGCTGAATCTATGCCGTCATTCCAGTCAGCATGTCCTATCAATGGCAGGCCCTGCGGCCCGGTGTCCCTGAAACCAAAATCCAAATTTTTCTTGAGGTGTTCAAAAATAGTACCTTCACCGCTTATGACAGAGCCTCTTTTCCAATTGGGATCCTGTTTGGTTGCTCCATTAATCCAGCCATCCTTAAGATAAGGCACCTTTTCCAACAGAATCTTCTTATCTCCTGTTTCTTTAATATAAGCGGAAACAGTGGAAGTCAGCCAGACCGGATGGTCCTTATTGGGAAGAAATCTGTGGGGACCGTCGGTATCTGACCAACCCGGGGCAGTGGTCCCATCTCGACGAATAAGAGAAGCCACGGTAATAATCTTCCTGCGGCTAAGTTCAGTATTAACGGAGGCAATTGCCTCAGCATCCTGACAGGAATCGCGGTAGCCCCGTCCGCCCGAACCTTCGTGATAATACGAAGGAGAGCGCGACCAGAAATTACAGATATATAGTTGGTATTTCACCCAGACATTTACCATGGTATCGAAGTCTTTATCCGGCGTTTTAACTTCAATGTTGCCGTAGATTCTTCTTTTCCATAGCTGTTTTACCCGGTCCAGCTCCTCCTCGGCCAACTTAATATTCCTGTATTTGGCCAACATCTTCTTTAGTTTCTGTCTTGAGTCGGTCTGGCCAAGGATAATTGTAAACTCCTTTGTCTGAGTAGGGGCCAACTTCAGATGGTGTGAAAATAATCCAATTCCATCTTCTCCGGAACACAAAGGAACGCTCTTAACTACTTCCTTTGTCAAACCAGATGGTCTTTCTTCAGTATTATTCCTGCCGAGAAAAGATTCCTTTCTGGTAATAGCCGCCTTTACGGGCAAACTGCTGGCAAAAAATGCTGTATAGCGAAATGGCTGAATATTCAACATTCCCCAGGATGCTGTCTTCTTGGCCAAAATGGCAGAGGTCTCTTTATCATACCAGATCAGGTTGTAAAGATTCATGATATTACGATACCTCAATTCCAAATGATAATCGCCGAGCAGCCATTCTATATACGGAAAAAGTTCTATTGTTCTATCTTTGCCTGAACGGTTTAAAATCTTGACCTTCCAGACTTCGCAGGTGTCTTTTTCAGGAACAAAAAATGTGGTTTCAGTATGGATCTTATCATAGGTGGTTTCGATTGTAGTATAACCCAGGCCATGACGGCACTGGTAAAAATCAGGCTGTCTTCTGAGCGGCTGATAGGTAGTTGACCATGCCCTATCTATCCGAAATCCATTTTTGCCTTTTTCTCGAACATAGATATAACGACCGGGCCTGTCAAAATGCCAGTTTTCAGGCAGCCAGCGAAGAATTCTGTCTGACCGGCAGTCTTTATAGAAACTATATCCCCCTCCGGCCTGAGAAATAATTGCGCAATATTCCTGATTAGTCAGATAGTTAATCCAGGGATGCGGTGGCGTCGGATTAGTAATTATGAATTCAGAACCATCTTTGCTAAAATGCCCGTACTTCAACTATACCTCCTCATTTCGAATTAATCTGTGTTCTATTTAGTCCACAATTCCTTGAGCACGTAATACGCCTTCCGTGGCATTCTTTTGTTTACCCCATTTTCCTTCTCAGGGCTGACAGCCACCAGGCCAAACCATTCTTCATTCATATTGTTTTTGGCAGTCCCGTCATAATAGGATTTATTTGACCAACTCCCGGAGGTATCGTGCTTGGACCAACCCTGGGGACCGGCCCCGCTATGTTTCCACCATTCGTCACTCCATTCAAATACAAAACCGCCCAGTGAATTCCCTATCCCCCCGCCTCCGGCGCTATTTTTAATAACCTCTTTCCATTGATAAAGGAGATAAAGTGCCTGCTGGTCCTCGGCTTCCTCATTGCTTACTGCGTTAAAACTGTCACAGCCAAATTCAATCATTACACAGGGCTTACCGAAATTTCTCTTGAGTTTCCTGAAAAATCCACCGAAGCTCTTTCCCTGATATAGTATTTCTCCTAATATATCTATATCCGGCGCTACCTCTCTGGCCACCTCTATTGAAGCAAGCTCACCATTACCCATAGCTACCGGACGAGAGGGGTCAATGGACTTAATAATCCCGGCAAGTTCATTGACGAAGGTATAATAAATCCTGGCCTTGGCCAATCTTCTTTTATATGCATTTTCTATTTTTTCCAACTCCTCAGAACTCCACGGATTCACATCCAGGTCAAAACTATAATTATTCTCATTCCCCAATATCCAGAATAAAATACCCGGTGTATCCTTGTAGGTATGCACCATATCCACTATTTCCTTCTTAATCTTTTCCCTGAACTGAGGGTCGGTATAGTTGGCCGGCGGCCAATCCCAGTACCCCAGATAATGACCGAGGGCGCTTCTGATACCGTAGGAACGATATAAGCCGCTTATTACCGCTTTTACTTCTTCCGGATTTTTGCCGGGCTGAAAGAATCGCACTGTATTCACTCCCATTTCTTTCATCAGCTTAGCATCAACCCTCCAGGCCTCGTTCTTATCCCCCCAGAAATTAAAGTCGTAGCCCTTGCCGGGAGGAACAGGATGATAACAGACACCTTTGACAAAATAGGGTTTTCCGGCAACCAACAACTGATAATCTCCGTTTCTCAATCTAATTACTTCTGTCTTTGCTGATTTTCTTATTACTTTAACAATAACAAATATTCCACTGATCAGTATAAACGCGGCCAATACTAAGGCGGTAACCTTTTTAGACATATCATTCACCTTTCGTTTAATCTTCTGCGTATTAATGTTTATGGGTTCTTTTATTCGTACTTGATTTCATCCAGATAAAATGTGCAACCCTGGTCATTATATATCTTACTGATTACCCAGCAAAAACCGCCACTGATATAAGAAAGATCCATTCCTTCCAGGTCAATTGTATATTGTTTCCAGGAATTAGTAAGTTCGACCGGACCAATTGAGGCCGAATCCGAATCAGAATATTCGCCAGTTATACCGCCCATCTTGAATTCGCTGATTACTTCCCCGCCTTCCTTTCCTCTGGCCCAAAATGTAAGTTTTTTTGCGCCGGTAAGGTCGTATCCGCCTTTAATCATACCCCAATTATTTGCCGGATTTTGCCAGTATACCCCTGCCCAGCCAGCATTCTGTGAGCAGTTGCCAGTATATCCAACTTCTATGCAGGTATATCCGCTCTGGGGATTATCTTTACAGTTATCATTAAATTTTATATCACCCACGTCTCCCATCCAACCAGAAGAAATGTAGTGGTTCTTCACATATCTTTTGTCGCGATAGACGACAAATTCTTTAAACTCTTTTGCCTCTGTCTGTTCAGCAGGACTGGTTGCCTTTATCTGCTTTGAGGTAATATCGCTAATTGTCAGCTCCTTACCTTCCACATTCAAGGTAATTACTTCCTGTTTTGTTACTTCTTTTTTTGCTTCCTTGCCTGCTTCTCTTCTCGCGCAACCAAACGCAGCTGCAACAAAGAAAAACAACATTAAACACACCAACAGCCTATTTTTCATATAAAAGTCTCCTATTTGGTCAACTGGTTAACCGGTTAGCGGTTGTCGCTAATCGAACACCTTTTAACCGCTCCTACCGGCTTACTCGTAACTTATATCGTCCAGGTAAAAAGTAATATTGCCTGGATTATCCATTCTGCTGCATACCCAGCAAAAACCGCCGCTGATATAAGAAAGGTCCAAACCGGTTAAGTCAATGGTATATTTCTTCCATTCCTTATCCAGGACAACCGGTCCAATACCTGTTGAATCGGAATCAGGATATTCACCGGAAATCCCGCCCATCTTGAACTCACCGATTATTTCTCCGCCCTTTTCTCCTCTGACCCAGAATGTAAGTTTTTTGGCGCCGGTAAGGTCGTATCCGCCCTTTCGGTAACCCCAGTTGTTTGGCGGATTCTGCCAGTACACCCCTGCCCAGCCAGCTCCCTGAGGATGCTCACCAGTGTAAGCAAATTTTATACAGGTATTACCGCTGTGGGGATTTACTTTGTGGCTATCAACCAAAGTTATTGCGCCATAATCACCCATCCAACCAGAAGGTATATAGTGGTTGCCACGGTTCATCTTGTCGGTATAAACATTGAATTTATCAAACCCGGTGGTCTCCTCCTGAGCACCTATCTCAATTATCCAGGGGCCAAGAAGAATGGCTGCTACTATCAAACCTGTCAAAACCTTTCGCATCTCTCTCCTCCTTTTTATTTAATTATTTATCTGTAATTTTTATCTGCCTCGTCGACCCAATCTTCTTTCCTGCCTGCACGTCACCTCCTCTATTTTTTCCACAATTCCTGATAGGTATAATATGACTTGCGTAATTGTCGTAAATAAGGGCTATCGCTTCCATCACCCTGGCTGCATATCCCCAGCCATTCCTCATGCATCCAACCATCAGGAAACGGACCGGCCCAGAGTGGCTTATAATCATGTAAAGACGGTTCATAGGCCTTCCACCATTCATCTAACCATTCAAAAAGAACCCCGCCGATGGCATTTCCTGCTCCACAACCAGCTGTGTTAAACATAATCCCTTCCCAGGTTGCCTTAAGATAGGCGGCCTGCAACTCCTCTGCTTCCTGACGAGACCTACCCTTGGCGTATGCCGGACAGCCATACTCGGTAATTATTACCGGCTTCCCGTATACCTCTTTTACATCTTCAAATAAGGTCCCTTCAAATCCGGTGCTTCCCCGGTAAGAATTACAACCGAATATATCTATATCCGGACAATTTATGGCTATTATTTCTAAAAATTGAGTCTCTCCGTTGCAGATAACTACCGGATGGTCCGGGTCGATTGATTTTATCATCAAGCTAACCTCATTTACAAATTTATAATAATCCTCGGGAAACTTGTTTGCGTTACAGGCAACGCCGTAATTATTTTCATTTCCCAGGGCCCACATCAAAATATACGGTTCATCCTTAAACTCCATCACCATATTTCTTACGCTGTTCATCATATTTTCTTTCTGCTCAGCATTCCTGTAGTCTGTACCGGCATACCAGCTGGCGCCACTGCCAGTCGCATACATCCCCAGAAAATCCCCCATCATAACCATTATCCCATAATTCCGGTATAAATCCATGAGTAAATCTTTATTGGAGGCATGGTGATAAATCCGGATAGTATTTACCCCCATATCCTTCATTAACTGAAAATCTCCTGTTGCTGGTTCATCAGGATCCTGGAGATTATTAAAATTTTTATCCACCCAGGCATCATATGGACCATCTATCTTTCCATTATTGTCATAATCCGCCTGCATCCAGTCTTCCAGGGTCCCCTCATCAGGGCTCTGACCAACTCTATTTGGAGTATAGGCAACCGCCTTCACAAGATAGGGCCTGCCGTTCACAATTAGCTGCCAGTCGCCATTTTCAAACCCGGCTAACTGCACCCGGCCTTTTCCTATAATCCTTTTAACGCTAAGCTCGGCGGTATCTATCCTTTTTGGCTTGCACTCCTTACCTTTGCAGGAAATAATTCTACCGGGATTAATAGCAACCACTTTATCATTTCTTATATCATTATCAAAAGCACCTTCAATAGTAATATTGGCATCTACCAGTTTCATTCCTAACTGCGGATGGGTACGGCAGAAATATCTTATTGTATCAATAGCGCTTTTACCTGGATACCACGGCGTATGCCAGTAGGTCCAGCCGATACACTTGGGAAAGTTGACTACAACAGCATAATAGGCCTTAACCGCCTGCTCAACCAAGCCTGCCTGTGCTAAAATAAAGGCAACGTAATATTGTTTTACCCCGGGTTCCTCGCCGGCAGTAGCCCATTTATAAAAACTCGCCTCTAAATCAGGGATGTTAAGAAAATCCCAGTGACTCCCTTTCAATCTGCCTTCGCTCTTGACCTCTTTATACCGGGGATCGCGCCATACGCTGTTATTGGGGTATATGCCTTCACCCACGGCCTGGGCCAGACCTTTGCGGTTGGTTATTCTATAGGAGTATTGGGGAGTTCCAACTTCCCTGAACTGACCATATTTTTCATAATTGACTATCTTCTCTTTTCCCACCTCGTAAAGATGAGGGATGCTTGCTGTTCCGACCAGAGGCTCTTGTTCAGCTACCTTCTTTCCCGTCTCTATCTTTTTTTCTGTCTCCAAGTTCTCTATCTTTTTCAGATTTATCTTGCTGATCTCATCCGGCTTCCAGTACCATCCCTTGGGGTCCCAGTATTGTGAAAACCGGTATTTGTTTATTATAGTATTAAAGGCCTCCCTTGCCTCATCCCATTTTCCCTGGGCCATCAATGCCTCGCCTTTTATAAAATAGAAAATGCCTACGCTGTTCAACATCTTGTAGTTATCTTCGCTGCCGCTCGGCGCATAATCTTTTAAACAGGCCTGCTCCTCAGCTGCCTTTTTGGCATAAAGAGATATCCCCTTATCAACATAGGTAATAACGCCATCATAATCCTTTTTGGCCAGCATCTCCCAGGCTTTAACTACCATTTCCTCTGAAGAAAGCTCATCTTGACAAACTCCAGATTCCAGACAAAAAAGACCAAAGACTAACAATACGAATAAAATTCTAAATTTTTTCTGCATTCTACTCATCCCCGTATTGCTCCGGCGGTGAGCCCGGAAATTATATGCCGCTGCATAAACAGATATATCAAAATTATTGGAAGTACGGTAATGGTTATACCGGCCATCAACAGCGGATACTGTGTAATATGCGCTCCCTGAAAAACCATCAACCCTCTCTGCAGGGGCATTAAAGACTTACTGGAAAAGATTAACATCGCCAGGATATACTCATTCCAGACATTTAATGCATTAAAGATTATCACCACTGCCAAGGCTGGCCGGGCCATTGGCAGGGCCACATGCCAATAGATGCCGAACTTACTGCACCCGTCAATCCTGCCGGCATCTTCCAAATCCTTGGGTAGCTTATCAAAAAAGGTCTTTAACAGAAAAATACTTAACGATAAACCTACATTAATCATCGCCAGGATATAACCGATACGTGTATTGACCAGATGCAGTTTAACCAGAAGAACATATAAAGGAACAAAACTACCCGGAAGAGGAATCATCATCGCTACTAAAAACATTAAAAAGAAAAAGTTTTTACCGGGAAATTCCAGCCGGGAAAAGGCATAAGCCGCCAGTGAAGAAATAAAGACAATCCCAGCTACTACTGTAACCGTATAAAATACGCTGTTGAAAAAATAGATCCCGAAACCGCCCTCTACCCAGGCAGTATAGAAATTTTCCCAGTGCGGCTGGGCAGGAAAAAGCCGCATATCAGAAAAGACGGTCTGCTGTGTCTTGAGGGCTGAACCAATCATCCAGAGTAAAGGAAAGATACAGCTGACCGAAACCAGAATTAAAAAAAGATGTATTCCGCTCTGTCCCAAAAAATTTTTGATTTTACGTTTTACTGAATCGCGCATTTTTAAACCTCACTTCGTCGCGGGCAATACAGATCACGCAATATGTTCTTTAATCAGTCTTCGCATATTTACCTATTCTCATCTGAAGCATTGATACCACCAACAGGACTAAACCAAAAACTATGCCCTGGGCGCAGGCATATCCAAACCGAGAAGAGGCAATCATCGAGGCCAAAATCCTGGTCACCGGAACTTCAGTATGATAACCCGGCCCGCCTCCGGTCATCGAAATAACTAACACAAATGCCTGCATCGTACCCAGAACAGTCAGAATAGAAACAAGAGCAAACACCGGAACCATCAACGGAGCAGTAATCCGCTTGAATATCTCCCAAGCGTTGGCTCCGTCCACCCGCGCTGCCTCATACAACTGCCGGGGAATAGTCTGCAGCCCTGCCAAAAGTATTATAAATCCCCATCCAAAGCCCTTCCAGGAATGGGTAATCGCTACTGCTGTCAAGGCGATCTTGGGGTCGGCCAACCAGGTCCGGGTCAAACCGGAAAGACCTATCTGGCTAAGCCAGTAATTCAAAAGTCCGTAATCTCCATTGTAAATCCACTTCCATACAAGCCCGACCACCACTTCAGACAAAACCGGCGGAATAAAGAATATTACCCGGTAAAAATTACCTGACTTGATTGCCCGGTCACAGGCCATCGCCAGAGCAAGAGCAAGCAGGTTTTGCAGGGTAAGGGCTATCAGGGTAATGTAGCCGGCATTCCCCATCGACTGCCACCAATAAGCCGTATTCCGGAAGATGACATTTTTGAAATTGGCAAATCCGACAAAAACTGTCGTGGGCATAATTCCATCCCACTGGCAAAGACTCAGCTGAAATGTCTTAGCAAACGGGTAAATATAAAATACAGAGAATATAAGTACTGCTGGCAGAATGAATAAATAATTCTGTAATATACCCGGCTTAAATTTCACTTGACTTCGATCTGTCGGCTTCATTTACCTTCTCTCTCTGTCCTTAACCCTCTGCACCCTTTCAGCAATTTCTCTTGGCGAACTTTCGCCGATAATAATAGACTGAATCCCCTTGTCAAAGGCCTCTATAACTAAAGGATGCTCGCCCGCTGGGAGCAAACTGGGATGGACTGTTTTATCCATATCATCAGCAAATTGCCGAAGGGACGGAGCAATAGCGCTTAAACTATCCTTATTAGAGGGCAGATTATTAGTAGTTTGTGCTAAATACACCTGCTGTTGCTTTGCGGTTATCCACTTTAAGAATTCAATTGCCTTTTCCTTATTATTGCTCCGCTGATTGACCATAAAGGACGCGCCCGCCCCACCCCAGATTACCACCGGGTGCTCATCCGACAGGCGGGGAAACATCATAGTCGCATAATTGAGATTGGGATTCATTCCCCTATAGACATTGACACACCAGGAACCGTTAAAGGCAAAGGCCGCCCGGTTATTGGCAAAGGCCTGCTCAGCGTCCTTATTAACCATGGTTATCATTCCCTTAGCCAGCATTCCAGTATCAGCCATTTCCTTAAATAAACTAAGTACGGTTATCCAGTCAGGGTCGGTGTAAGGCACCTCTCCTTTTATGGTGGCGATTATCTTATCTTTTCCCATCAGGTTCCAGGCCAGATTGGAAGCAAAGCAATCAATCATCCAGATTTCTCCCCAACCGCTCACTAGCCCCGGGATACCGGCTGCGGTTAAGGCCCTGCCGGCTTCAATGAATTCCTGCCAGCTAACCGGAGGCAAATCCGGATCAAGTCCGGCCTTTTTAAATAAATCCTTATTGTATAATAACTGGATATTCATCGTATCCAGCGGCACACCATAAATACCCGCCTTTACCCCATATTGGTTAGCTGTTGAAAACTCATTCACTGCCAGGGCGTTGCTAAATAATTCGTTGCGCCAGGCATTATTATCAGCATTCATCTGACTGGTCAAACATGTTATATGACCGGCAATTATGAATGAGGCAAAAATTCTTCTCTCGCCCAAAATGCTAAAAATATCCGGTAAAGTCCCTGCCTGGGCAGCTGCGATTACCTTTTGAGAATAGGCATCCGAAGGCGCATATAACTCAAACTTTACCTTTACCCCGGTCTGATTTTTATATCTTTCAGTCAACTCTTCGAATGCAGGGTCCCGGTCAGTCATCCAATGCCATACAAGTACTTCAGGCTTTTGTCTATCTCGCTCAGCACAGCCGGACAGACAGGCAGCAATCAACAAAAAGCTTACCAGAGTCAACAACCTTTTGTCTAACAAGTGCTTAAATATTCCCATTGCCTCTCCTTAACTTAAGACCACGCCTTATGTTACAAAAACCCGAATTTGAATCCTTCATTTCACTAAGTAAGACATTCTGGAAATAAAGGCTGAAGATTCGGCTACACCCACTTACACATCTCTTTGCACTCCATAACCCCAGCGTTGGTCTACTTTTTAAAACTGTGTTATAAGATACCATAAAATCAGCCTTATTGTCAAGGTCGGTTTGGGGGTCTCTGAAAATTTCCAAAATCTCATCACAAACCTTAATGACATTCCTGCAACCTTGCCTTTTTAGCCTCCTTGTGGTATACTTTAATTGAAAAAATAAATATAAAGGCTAACTGCTTCGAAAGAGTAGGACGCAAAGCTACGGACCTAATCCCTTGACAGCCGGGGTAAGGTAGCCGGGCTGCCGTAACCAGAAAATGGTTCCGTTAACTTAAGACCCATTCTTTCGAGTGGGTTTTTTTATTAAAGAAACCCGTGAGGTGAAAAATGAAAACGTTAACAACTATTTTTTTAGTAAGTTTGTTATTCATCTCGATGCTGAGCTGCGTTTTAACAGCAGAAGCAAAAAGCAAAACTTTTAATGTTTCCTGTGTTGTCCCGGCAAAGCTGGAATTGTCCAGCTCGCTGTCCGATTCTATCATTTCCAGCCCGGCCGCTGAACAAGGCGAAGAAAGAATAATAAAACAAACTCCTTCAACAATACAAACTCAGGAAACAAGAATCCGCGGAAACCAAAAAGCGATTATCTATACTATAGTTGAGCGTTAATCCACCGATTTATTTTACCCTCTTTAAAGGAATGCTATGGATGTAAGTGACTCCTTCAAAGAGGGTAATTTTTTTAGTTATCGGTACAACAGGCAAATAATCCAACGGGACCGAATCTATCTCAAGCCTGATAGTGTGGTCTCCAACCGCTACTTTACGAAAATAGTATTGGCCTTTCCTGTCAGTAATCGCTACACTACTGTCTTCCAATGAGAGTTTGACGCCGGCAATGCCGATATCAGAAATGCCAAATTCTCCATCTTTATCTACATCCTCAAACACTATTCCAAAGATTTCCGAACGGCTAATTAATCCAAAATCTACTCTAACAACTTTTCCCTGCCTTATCTTTACTTCTCGTAACTGAGGGCCGTTGAGTACAAATCCTTGCGGCAAAGAAGAAAGGTCTATTCTTACAATTGCTTTTCTGCCTCTCACCCCCGAAAGGTCATACCAGCCATCCCGGTCGGTGATTATCTCCTCTTCCCCTATGAATAATTTTATATTTTCCAGGCCGGGTTCGCTTTCCTGTTTTATCCCGTCGTCATTCAAGTCATTATACACCATGCCTTCGATAGAGCCTACCGGGTTCCAGCTAATACCCGTATCCCAACAGATACGTCCGCCAAATCTAACCTCTACCTCTGTCCGGGCC
>JAUWXU010000054.1 GCA_030616145.1 Candidatus Omnitrophota bacterium
GATTATCCAAGCATCTGTAAATATATTGACCTGCCGATCCAACATATTAATGACAAAATCTTAAAGATGATGGGAAGAAGAATGTATAAAAAAGAGATTTTAAATCTGATAACCAAGCTCAGAAAAGATATTCCCGGGCTGGCAATTCGGACTACTCTGATAGTTGGTTTTCCCGGTGAAAGCGAAAAACAGTTTAAAGAACTGTTGGATTTTATGAATGAAGTGAAGTTTGAAAGGCTGGGGGTTTTTATCTATTCCCAGGAAGAAGGGACGCCGGCCAGCAGTTTTCCTGACCAGATTTCCCTTGCCAAAAAAAAGGAACGCCTTGACAGGGCGATGAGTTTGCAGCAGGACATCTCTGCTACTATTAACCGGCGTCTTTTAGGCAGAAGGATGGAGGTTTTGGTTGATGAAATAAATACCACTGAGCCAGATCTGGTTATTGGCCGTTCCCGTTCAGATGCGCCGGAGGTGGATGGGCAGATTTTTGTAACGACAGGAAGAAGAGGCATTAAACCCGGAGATTTTTTGCAGGTTAAAATAAAAGACACCTACGAATATGATCTGGTAGGCGAGGAATTATGAACTTGCCCAATAAATTGACCGCATTACGTATTATTTTGACGTTTGTTTTTATATTTTTTCTGTTCTCAGAATGGTTCTTCGCTAAATATTTTGCGTTGTTAATCTTTATCCTTGCCTGCCTGAGCGATTATTACGACGGCTATATTGCCAGGAAAAGAGGTTTGATCTCTAACTTTGGAAAACTGATGGACCCGGTGGCTGACAAGATATTGTTGATTGCCGCATTTTTGGCCTTTGTCGCACTGAAGATTGTGCCGCTCTGGATGGTGGTTGTGATAATTTTTCGGGAAGTTGGCATCACCGGCATGAGATTGGTGATGATGTCCAAGGGAAGCGTATTGGCAGCTGGAAAATGGGGTAAGTATAAGACAGTCAGCCAGATGCTGACCATATTCTTCATTCTGATTTTTCTGGCGCTTAAAGAAACCCTGCTAAAATATTCTCAGGGCTGGAATTTATCCTGCGAGGTTTTATCCAGACAGATTATATTCATCCTGATGTTGATTACGGTAATCCTAACACTTATTTCCGGATTTTTATGTCTCTGGCGAAATAGGAGATTATTCAATGCGAACTATTATTAAATTAATATCTTCCTGTTTTTTCCTGGGGTATTTTCCGTTTATGTCAGGGACGATAGCATCTCTTGCCGGAGTAGGGTTATATCTCTTGATCAAAGACAATCACGCTATTTATGTCGTATTAACCCTGATTATAATAATTCTCGGCTTTTTGACCTGCGGAAAGGCAGAAGATATCTTCGGAAAAAAGGATTCCCGAAAGATAGTTATTGATGAATTGGCCGGGATGTTGATTGCGTTGTATCTTTTGCCCTTTAGATTATCGTATCTAATAGTAGCCTTTATCATCTTTCGGATTCTGGATATATTAAAACCTTATCCCTTAAGAAGGATTGAAAATTTAAAGGGCGGTTGTGGAGTAATGCTGGATGATATTGGGGCGGCAGTCTACACCAATATTATAATGCAAATAATTGTGAGATATTTTATCAAATGAAAATCAAAGTTTATTTTCTGATAGCCTTTTTGTTATTTTTGCTTAGCGGTTGTGCAGAGAGAGGTAATTCTGCCGTTTTTTATGTCTCCAAGGTGATAGACGGTGATACCATCCAGTTGTCTAATGACAGGCATGTCCGCTATATTGGCATAGATACCCCTGAGGTTAGAGAAAAAAAGGGTGGAGAGTGGGTATATAACCCGGAAGAGTATGCTGTTGAGGCAAAAGAATTTAATAGAAAATTAGTGGAGGGTAAAGAGGTAAGGCTTGAGTTTGACGTAGTCCGGTCCGATAAATACAAAAGATGGCTAGCTTACGTGTTTATAGACGACAAGATGGTCAATGAAGAACTTCTCCGGGGAGGTTATGCCACCCTCTATACCTACCCGCCCAATGTGAAGTACACGGATAGGTTTGTGGCTGCCCAGCAAGAAGCGCGCCAGGGAAAAAGAGGATTATGGAAGGTTTATGAAACTATTAGCCCTGAACAGGCTGGCCGGCACATCGGAGAATTTGCTACTGTAAGGGGATTGGTGGTGAGTACCTATCAGTCTCCCAAGGTCACCTTTTTAAACTTTGGAGATAATTGGCGGGAAGATTTTACAGCAGTAATCTTTACCTCAAACCTAAATCAGTTTAAAAGGCTAGGGATAGAGCCGGTTAGTTATTATAAGGATAGGCAAGTAGAAGTTGTAGGTAAGATAAAATTTTATAATGGGCCGGAGATAATTATTAACCATCCTTCCCAGATAAGGGTAGCAGAGTAATGGATAAAGACAGAAGATTTTTTTGGCTCTGGAGTTCCTTAATCATCTATATGGCATTTATGTGGTTTCTTTCCTCACAGAGCGGGGACGAAATTCAGATGCCGCCAATTCCTTTTTTGGATAAGATGCTTCATTTTCTGGAATATCTTATCTTTGGATTCCTTGTGGCAAGGGTAATTTCGCTGCCGGAAGGGAGAAAGAGCAGAATTAGGCTGTTCGGTTCGGTTGTAATTATTGCCCTGATCTGGGGGGCTATTGATGAATTACATCAATCATTTGTTCCCTTGCGCGACGCCAATCTTTTTGATTTAATTACTGATTGTATCGGAGCAGGTGCAGGCCAGTTCTTTTGCAAATTATAATGAAAAGAATCAAATCATTACTTTTAGGATTTATTACGGGTTTATTCAGTGCAGGATTAGGGATTGGTGGAGGAATATGCCTGGTGCCCGGCTTAATGTTTCTGGTGGGTTATGGGATAAAGAAGGCCATGGGCACTTCTTTGATAGCGATAGTTCCTGCCGCTTTTGTCGGAATAATTGCGCATTATATTATTCAGCCCGGCAATGTCAAGCTGGTTATCGCCTTATTTGTTATTATTGGTTCGATTACTGGCGCAAGATTCGGTGCGGCCCTGATAAATAAGATAAGCAGTGAGAAATTAAGCAAGCTATTTGCCTTACTGCTCTTGTTTGTAGGCCTGAGATTGATCGGAATAATCAGAATGCCGATTGAACCGCTCTCGACAGGTGCTATTTATCCTTGGTTGGTTGTCCTTGGCCTGGCCAGCGGTTTGGTTTCGGCCCTGTTCGGTATCGGCGGAGGGATAATAACAGTTCCGGTATTGTATTTGTTCTTTGGATTAACAATGCTCCAGACCATCAATACTTCACTGGTGGTTGTTCTATTCACTACCTTTGCCGGATCGATATTCCACAGGAAATTCAATAACATAGATATTGGGTTAATAAAATTTTTAGTCCCCGCAGCACTGGTCGGAGCAGTTATCGGCGCCATTGTCGCGAATCTTCTGCCGGCAGATACCTTAAAGATTATTCTTGGAGTTATTGTGGTTTTGTGTTCAATCAGATTTTGGAGAAGGTAGATGGTGAAAGTGAAATTTTTAGTTGTGACAGTTCTGTTGCTTTTTATCCCCTTTGTTGTCTATGCAGAGGGAGCAGTCAAATATCCTCCGCTTAAATTGAAGTTAGATGGTAACAAGATTAGTTTGATGCAGGGATATAACATCTATACTTACCCTTCTCAAAGAGGAGGATTTGCCGGAATAAAGAAGGTTCTGCAGGAGGATTTGACTGGTGACGGCAAAGATGAATATATTCTTGCTGTTCAGTTGGAAAGTGGCAGTCCGCCGGCAAAGTCTCCCTATGGTGTTGTCTTGATTTGTGGACAAAGAGATAATGATTTAGACATCCAGTATCAGATGATTACCGGAAGCCACTCCCCGGATTTCGACCTCGTTGATCTCAATAAAGATGAGATAAAAGATGTAATTGCCAGTGGAATTAATTTTCCCAGATGGTCTCATCTTAAGATTGTAAGCTGGCAGGACGGCAACTATGTCCTGCTTTGGGACAAAGGGGGTGATGATACTATAGTCAGCCAGATTTTTGAAATAAATGAGAACGGAGATGCCCAGATCAGAGTAGGGAGACCTTCTTATCAGTATACAACAACTACGACCTATTGGTTTGATAACAAAACGTGGAAGATCTGGGTTTGGGATGGAGAAAGTTTCGTTTTAGAGGAATAAGCGCTGATTAAAAGATACGGATTAGCACTGATTGATTGGTTAGCGGGTTAACCGGCGAACAGGCTAACCGGCAAACATATAATCAGGAGGGAGTTATGCCGAAAATAAAAGTTGAAAAGGTCTCTGAACAGAAACTTAAAGAAATGGATATCTTTTCCTGGCCTATTTGGGACAAAGAGGTCTCCCGTTTTGACTGGCACTATGACGAGACAGAAATGTGTTATCTCCTCAAAGGAAAGGTTACCGTAGAAACGAAAGACGGAGAGAAGGTCAATTTTGGTGCGGGTGATTTTGTTACCTTTCCCCAGGGGTTGGATTGCGTATGGGATATAACCGAACCGGTGAAAAAACATTATAGTTTTTCAGATTAACAGTTGTCTTAAGAGGTAAGAGTGAGTGCAAAGAATATCTACTTGACCGCCGAAGGTCATGAAAGGCTGTTGGAAGAGCTCAAATTTCTAAAGACAGTTCGACGCAGAGAACTCTCCCGGGAGATAGGGATAGCCCGGAGCCACGGCGACATAAGCGAAAATGCCGAATATGACGCAGCCAAGGAGGCCCAGGCCTTTAATGAGAAAAAGATTGCCGAGTTGGAAGAAAGATTATCCCGCGCGCAGATACTCGATGACACCAAGATTGCTAAAGACAAGGTATTGCTGGGTGCAATGGTTAAATTGAAAGACCTTGATTCGGGGGAAGAACTTCAATATACCCTCCTATCCGAATTAGAGGCCGATTTTAGCCGGGGTAAGATTTCTATAACCTCGCCGGTAGGAAAGGCATTACTGGGGCATAAACAGGGTGAGATTGTTGAAATAAAGGTTCCGGCAGGGGCATTAAAGTATAAAATATTAAAGATATCCAGAGGGACCCGAT
>JAUWXU010000015.1 GCA_030616145.1 Candidatus Omnitrophota bacterium
TGCGCAAATTGCTAATCTGAATTGTCCCAATCAGGTTATTATTTCAGGGACCCACTCTCAGATAGAAAAGGCAACAGAACTATCTTTAGAAAAGGGGGCAAAAAAGATTGTTGCTCTGAAAGTGGAGGGACCGTTTCATTCACATTTAATGGATGATGCAGCCAAAAAGTTAGGAGGCATTCTGGCAGGGATTAAAATTTTACCTCCCCGTGTGCCGATAGTAGCCAATGTTACTGCTGACTATGAAGATTCACCGGAAACAATAAAACAAAACCTGAGCAATCAAGTAAATCACAATACATTGTGGGAAGATTCGGTCAGGAGGATTGCCAGCCAGGGTATTAAGACCTTTATTGAGATAGGTCCGGGCAAAGTCCTCAAGGGATTATTGCGCCGTATCGATAAAGACCTCAAGGTTTACAACATAGAAAGACCGGCTGATCTCAATAAGCTAACATAAAAGCGATAAAAAATGACGGCGGGAAGGAATTACCCGTAGTGATGAAAAGACTGGAGGAGACTCACATGCTGCTCAATAACAAAGTAGCCTTGATTACCGGAGGCGGCCGGGGCATTGGCAGAGAAATAGCGGTGATATTTGCCCGCAACGGAGCAGATATCGTTATCTGCGATTTAAACACTGCAGACATCGATGAAACAAACCGGCAGGTGGAGGCCCACCAGCGAAAGGCCCTGGCTATAACCTGTGATATTTCTTGCCTTTGTGAAGTAGAACAGGCCATTAAAAAAGCGCTTGACAAATTTAAGAAGATTGATATACTAATCAACAATGCGGGCATCACCAAAGACAATTTACTTTTGCGGATGACCGAATCTGACTGGGATAAAGTAATAGCAGTTAATCTGAAAGGGGTCTTTAACTGCACTAAGGTCATCTCAAGGTTGATGCTCAAGCAGAAAAGCGGCAAGATTGTAAACATCTCTTCTATTATCGGGATAAGGGGAAATGCCGGTCAGGCAAATTACGCTGCCTCAAAGGCCGGTATTATTGGTTTTACCAAATCAATAGCCCGAGAGTTGGCCAGCCGGGGTATAAACGTAAATGCAATAGCCCCTGGTTTTATTGAAACCGGGATGACTGCCAAACTTTCCGATGAGATAAGGGAGCGGATGCTCAAAGAAATTCCGCTGGCGAAATTTGGCACTACTGCCGATGTAGCAAAGCTGGCGTTATTCCTGGCCAGTGAAGAATCAAATTACATAACCGGCCAGGTAATTCAAATAGATGGCGGAATGGCAATGTAAAACAAGGGGGAAAAAGATGGCAACAGAAGACAAGGTAAAGTCAATTATAGTTGAACAGTTAGGCGTTAAGGCAGAAGACATTACTCCGGAATCTTCCTTTATCAATGACCTGGGCGCAGATTCCCTGGATACGGTTGAGTTGGTAATGGCCCTGGAGGAAGAGTTTGGAATTGAAATTCCCGATGAAGATGCAGAAAAGATAAGCACTGTCGGGGATGCCATCAAATATATAAAAGAAAAGACTAATAAATAATTATGCCCCAGCGAAGAGTAGTTGTTACTGGTCTGGGGCTAATTTCACCGGTCGGAAACGAGAAGGACCAGTTCTGGACCGCAATCTGTGAAGGAAAGAACGGAATCGGCCGGATTACCCAGATAGACGCTTCGAAATACACCTCCCGGATAGCCGGTGAAGTCAAAGGTTTTGAGCCCTCCAAATATATAACCCCTAAACAAATAAGGCGTCTGGATAAGTTTACCCAGTTCGCTGTCGCTGCTGCTAAAATGGCAGCGGAAGATTCCTCATTGGATATGTCCAGGGAAGACCCCTATCGTGTCGGCGTGCTGGTCGGCTCAGGCATAGGGGGACTGCGGGTGATTGAACAGCAGCACACAGTCCTGCTTTCCAAAGGTCCTTCCAGAATTTCACCATTTCTCATCCCAATGCTTATTGCCAATATGGCACCCGGGCAAATTGCTATCGATTTGGGGGCAAAGGGGCCAAATGCAGCTGAAGTTACTGCTTGTGCTTCGGGAAGTCACTCAATCGGCACAGCCTTTAGAATTATCCAGCGGGGTGACAGCGAGGTTATGATTGCCGGCGGAACAGAGAGCTGTATCACGCCATTAGGACTGGGTGCGTTCTGTGCTATGAACGCCCTTTCCAAAAGAAATGATGACCCCGGCCATGCCAGCCGGCCGTTTGACAAGGATAGAGACGGATTTATTATGGCCGAAGGTGCGGGTATAGTAATCCTGGAAGAACTAAACCATGCCCTCAAGAGAAATGCGTTGATATATTGTGAACTGAGTGGTTGTGGAATGACTGCTGATGCCTATCATATGACTGCACCCTCACCTGATGGAAAAGGGCCGGCTAAAGCTATGGAGATGGCCATAAAAGACGCTGGATTAAAGCCAAAAGATATATCCTACATTAATGCCCATGGGACCTCAACTCTTCTGAACGATAAAGTGGAGACAATCGCAATAAAGAACGTGTTCGGTGATTCAGCCAAAAAAACAGCGATTTCTTCCACTAAGAGTATGACTGGCCATCTACTCGGGGCTGCCGGCGGAATTGAGTTTTGTGTAATTAGTTTAGTAATAAAAAACAACATCATTCCCCCCACAATCAACTACCAAACGCCGGATCCGGACTGCGATTTGGATTATGTGCCTAACAAGGCCCGAAAGGCCAAAGTTAGGGCAGCAATGTCGAACTCTCTGGGGTTCGGCGGCCAGAACGCCGTCCTGGTAGCGAAAGAGTTCTCAGAATAAATAACACTGATTAAGATATAAGATACTAGACCGGCGCTAAAATCCGTCTGAATCTGAATAATATGAAGAAACTCACACTCTTCCTCACCATATCTCTTTTAAGCCTATCCCTAAGCCTATCCACTGCCTCAGCAATATTCTCTCAAGGTACCCATTTCGCTAACCAATCCCGCAAGTATATTCTGGATAACGGACTCACCCTGATCATTAAAGAAGACCACACTAGCCCGATAGTGGCGTTATGCTGCACAGTCAAGGCTGGCAGCACGACCGAGGGTGAACTCAGTGGTTCGGGCATATCTCACTTTGTAGAGCATATGTTCTTTAAGGGAACTGCCCAACGCGGGGTAGGTGACATAGCAAGGCAGATTAGAGAAGCCGGCGGAAGAATAGGCGCCGCCACGGCCTTTGACTATACTCAGTTTAACATAACCGTATCCCGCCCCTATCTGGATGATGCCCTGGACATCTTAGCCGATGCACTGGCAAACGCCTCTTTTGACCCGGAAGAGATGGAAAAGGAAAGAAACGTAATCCTGAATGAAATACGGCTGAATGAGGACAGTCCCGCACGTTATCTCGCCCGGCTGTTTTGGTCCACTGCCTATATCAGGCACCCTTATCGCCTGCCGATAATCGGATATCGCGAGCCATTCCTTAAATTAACCAGAAAAGACCTGCTTGATTATTATCATCAGAAATATATTCCTAATAACATTGTGCTCTCAATAGTAGGAGATATAGACCGAGAGGAAGCACATCTAAAAGTAAAAGAGGCGTTTAAGGATTTCCAGCGCAAAAAAATTGCTCTCTATGCAGTGCTCTCTGAACCCCCACAGATGAGCTGTAGAGAGATTACCGAGCAAAGGGCAGTAAATCTGACCCATCTATATATTGGCTATCACGGCCCGGATATTAGCTCAAGTGACCTCTATGGTATGGACGTCCTGGCTAATATTTTAGGAGAGGGCGAAAGCTCACGATTGAACATCCAGTTGAAAGAAAAAAAACAATTGGTCTATTCAATCAGCGCCTTTAGTTATACGCCCAAAGACCCGGGGATATTTGGGATAACCGCCCTGCTTGACGAGAAAAATATTGCTGCAGCCAAACAGGCCATCAATCAAGAACTGGACAAGATTAAACAGGGGGATATTTCCCAGGAAGAACTGGACAAGGCTAAAAGAATAGCTTTGAGTGACTATATATTTAGCCTCCAGACCGTTGAAAGCCAGGCAGGGGATTTATCCACCAGTGAAGTCGTTACCGGAGACTTTAATTTTTCCAAAAGGTATATCAGAGGTATAGACTCTGTGGAGATAAACGATGTCCAATGGGTTGCCGGAAAGTATCTCCGGCCGGATAATCTGACTATCGCTGTGCTGGTGCCCAAAAAGACAATAGACCCTGATAAAGAGAGGGGAATCCGGCAAAAGAAAGATTCACCGATTAAAAAGACAGTCCTTAGAAACGGGGCTATATTACTGCTCAAAGAAAATCATTCTCTTCCGATTGTTTCAATCAGGGTTGGAATGAAGGGAGGGGTGAGGGTAGAAAATCAAAAGGATAACGGCATATCTCTTTTTATTGCCCGGATGCTCCTGAAGGGAACAAAAAACAGGACCAAAGAGGATATTGACCAGGAGATAGAAATGGCCGGGGGAACAATTAGTTCTTACAGCGCTAATAATTCCCTGGGGATTTCCCTGGACCTTCTAAGCGAAAATCTGGAAACCGGAATAGACGTCCTGATCGATATATTAGCCAATCCGACATTTCCTCCCCAGGAAATAGATAAGACCAGAAAAGAGATTCTTGCCGAGATAAAAAACAATATGCAAGACGATTTTTATGTTGCCTCCAAAGCCCTTAAATCCACGCTGTTTAAAACTCATCCCTATAGATTCCTAAATACAGGCACCCCGTCCTCGCTGGCCAGGGTGGCCCGCAGGGATTTAGAGCGATTTTACAGGGAATATGTTACCAGCAATAATATGGTCATTGCCGTTTTCGGGGATATTGATAGTAAAAAGATTACAAATATGCTGACCAAAAAAAGCAGGGCACTGAACCGCCGGCGAATGAAAAAGATCAAACCACCTATTGAATCCAAACAGACCAACGAAAGAAAGGCCACCAAATATATGGATAAATCCAAGGCAATCCTGGTACTCGGGTTTCACGGTATCGCCTTAGATAATAACGACAAATATATATTTGAGGTAATTAGTGGTATCTTGTCCGGTCAGGCAGGAAGGTTATTTGATGTTGTCAGGGAAAAATCAGCCCTCAGTTATTCAGTGGGGTCCTACAGTATATTTGGGCTTGACCCGGGTTATTATGTCTTTTATTCATTGACTACACCCGAGAACATAGCCAAGGCCAATTCTCTTTTAAACGAACAGATAAAACTGCTGAAGACCCAGCCCGTAAAACCAAAAGAACTTAAACGGGTTAAATCCGCGCTTATCGGCACCCGCGACATTGATTTGCAGACCAATGGCGCCCTGGCCTTTGCCTCAGCACTCGATGAATTATACGGCCTGGGTTATAATAACTACAAAATCTATGCCAATAAAATCAATGGTGTAACCCCACAAGACATCATCAAAGTAGCCAATAAGTACTTCAACGCCGATACCTCCGCCACCATCATTGTCCTGCCCGATAAATCTTCCTCTTCCCCTTGACTTAATATAAATGATAAGGATGTGTACTTGGAAGCCAAGAACAACCCGCCAATCGACTAAGGCGCTAACCATTTATATCCGTGCTATTCAGTTGTGTTATTTCCCACCCACCTGTCCAAAATTAACAACATAATGTCTAAATAAGTAGACAATACCCACCCTCTACCTGAAATATAATTTTACAACCTATCCTATTTCCAAAAAAATCTTTTATAATACCTCAATTATATCAACCAGTTAGATAAATTCTAAGTGGTTTTTTTCTTTTAGATTCAGGATTGGCATATAAAATGCTTAATCTTTTGTCGTAGACATACCCGGACAAATACCCCGGATAAACACCCCCCAACTAAACAAATTAAATAAGTTAACTGGTGAAAAAACAATGGTTAAAAGAAAAAATAGGCTAACCATAACCGATGTAGCAACCTCCATCGGGGTTGTGACCAAGACCATCATAAGATGGGAGAGGTCTGGCAAGGTAAAGAAGGCAAAAAGGGATTGGCGCGGCTGGAGGGTTTATGGACAAGAGGACCTGGAAAACATAAGGAGTTTTTATGATTCACTCTATGTCTCTTAAGGAATTACCAAAAATTCTGTTTTTATTTTTGACACTCTTTCTTATTAGTTCAGGAACGATATTTGGTTATGATTTGGAAAGCGTAAATAAACAGGAGCAGGAAAATCTCGAATTGAGGGAAAAGATAGATAAGATAGAGAAAAGTCTACCTGTTTATAGTAAAACCGTCATTGGCGGAGACAACGTACCCTACACACTGGGAAAAGCAGATGTGGTTGAGATCGTGGTCAGGAATCAACCGGAATTCAGCGGCCGATTCCGAATCGGGCCCAAAGGCAACATCCAGTATTTTTTTGTAGGAGATGTTAAGGTAGAAGGATTAAACAAAGATGAACTCAAGGAAGAATTGTACAAAAAATTAACAAAATTTGTAAAGAATCCTGAAATTAGTGTTTCGATCATTGGTTATAACAGCAAGTTTGTTTATATATTAGGCGAGGTGGGCCGTCCGGGCAAATATCCAATGCGGGGAGATGTTATTTCCCTGCGGGATGCTATTGTCGGCGCCGGGCTTGTTACTTCAAATGCCGTGATGAAAAAGGTACTGATAATAAAATCAGACGCCGAAAGACCACAGACTAAAAAAATAAACCTTCACGAAATTCTCTATAAGGGCAAGATGAAGAATAATATCGACTTAGTCAACTCTGATATAGTAGTTGTCCCCTGTTCTTTTCTCGGCAAGGTAACCAGGGGATTGAGTAAGATTTTAGCGCCGGCGACTCAGGCCAGAGATGCTGTTCGGCTGGGTACGCCTCCCTTATTTTAAATAGGAGGAAGCAAGGATGTTAAAAGACAATAAAAAGACTTTCCAATGGCAGGATTATATGCATATCTTTTTCCGGCGGAAGTGGCTTTTTGCCATACCTTTTGTCGTTATTATCTGCGGGGCAATCATCGCTACTTTTTTCATGCCCAAGGTTTATCAAGCCAGGGCAATAATACTGGTTGAAGAAGGAAAGATGCTTAATCCCCTGCTGAGGAATCTGGCGGTCTCTACCACTGTCAGCCAGAAGATGGGCGCCTTGAGAGAAGAGATTCTCGGCTGGCCACATATGGTGCAATTAGCAGAAAAGCTGGGTCTTGATAAAAAGGCAAGAACCCCCTTAGAATTTGAAAGGTTTATTCTGAACATCCGGCAGAATATTTCGTTACAAATGAAAGCGAATAATATAGTTACAGTTTCTTATCAGAGTGATGACCCCCACGCTACCCAGGAATTAGTAAATACCCTCTGTGACATCCTGATAGCAAGAAATATTGCCTCCCAGAGCCAGGAGGCGGATTCAGCGATCTATTTTATCAAACAACGGCTCGCTGAATATAAAAAAAGTTTGGAATACTCTGAGGAAGAACTCCGGAAGTTTAAGGAAAAATATGAACTCCAAATGCCTCTGGCTACTGAACTGAACAATGAATTAGCCAGGTTAGAGGCAGAATTGACTGCTGTTTTGGTAGATTGTACTGAAGAACACCCCCGGGTCAAGGAACTTCGCCGGAGAATCAAATCATTAAAAAAAGAGCGGCTTGAACAGATAAAGGCAGCAGCACGAGCAGCCAATGCAGACCCCGAGGAATACGTAAGGATAGCCGAATCCATCCCGATGCAGGAGCAGGAACTGGCCCGGTTGGCCCGCGGCAGAGATGTAAATGAAGGGGTTTACGAAATGCTCTTACAAAAACTGGAGACGGCACGCATCACCCAAAAGTTAGAAGACTCGGAAAACAAGACCAGGTTTAAGATTATTGAACCGGCAAGACTTCCCCTGAAGCCGACAAAACCCAACAAGTTGAAAATTGCCTTTCTGGGAATTATGCTTGGCACAGCAGGAGGATTTGGCTGCGCCTACTCAGCAGAATATATGGACAGTTCATTTAAAAGGGTTGAAGATTTAAGGGCCTTCTCCGGTGATATACCGGTATTGGGCTCTGTTTCCAAAATACGCCTCGCCAAACAAGACTCAGGGGCTAAAAAACCTAAGACTAAAACCAAAAAAAGGAGATAGCAATCCTATGTACCAAAAATTTTACGGCTTTAAAGGAAAACCATTCAACATAACCCCGGATTCACGGTTCTTTTTTTCCAGCTCAAAACATGCCGAGGCCCTGAGTATGCTTACTTATACAATCTCCCAGCGAAAGGGATTTGCTGTGCTTACCGGAGAAATCGGTTCCGGAAAGACCAGTGTCTGCCGGGTCTTATTGAATCAACTGAATACTGGAACAAAGGCGGCGATGATTACAAATACCCACCTCAACAAAAATGAGTTAATACATTCCATTCTGGAAGATTTAGAGGTCCCTTTTGAGCCGGGAAACAGGGTACAACTTCTTTCCCACCTGAACGAGTTTCTGATTGAGCAACTCTCTCTCAATTTTAACGTTATCTTGATTATTGACGAGGCCCAGAATCTCAATCTGGAGGTCTTAGAGGAACTCAGAATGCTCTCAAATTTAGAGACAGAAAGAGAGAAACTGCTCCAGATTATTCTGGTGGGACAGCCGCAACTGAAAGATATGTTGAACTCACCTGAATTAGAACAACTCAGGCAGCGGATATGTGTGCAGCACCATATTAGTTCTTTAGATAGAAACGAGACTCTTGAATACATTAACCATCGCCTTAAAGTAGTAAGTGCTGACAAAGATAGGCAGGCGAAATTTACCCAGAAGGCCATAGACGAAATTTATGCCCATTCCCGCGGCATTCCCAGGGTGATAAATATCATTTGTGATGGCGCTTTATTGATTGGGTATGCTACCGAAACCAGAGAAATGACTTTGCCGATTATAAAAGAAGTACAACAACAATTTCAACATCCGAGGCTTTTAGGACCAGAGGAGGCCAACAACCGATTAGATGATGCCAAACAAAAATTGCTCTCCTTGGCCAAAACCCAGACCAAAAAGCTCGCGGAGAAGCAGTCACAGGTTGAGAAAGCCGAATCCTGGCTCGATCAGCTAAATGAGCAATTAAATCAGGCCCGGGAAAATATGAAGAAGGCCCAGACCGAACAGGCCCAGGTAGCTCAACTCTGGTTAGAGCGCCAAAGGGAACAGCAAAAGAAAGAGAGAGAGACAGCCAAACGCTTACAATCTATGCAGGAAGAACTGAGGCACTGTGAGGCCGTTGAGCTCAAGAAACGCTCCGAAATAGAGGAGTTCTCCAGCAAACTTGATAATACCAGCAAAGAGTTGAGCGAGAAAGAAGACAGAAAAAACAAGGTGATATCTCAGCTAAAGGCTAAGGAGTTCAATCTGGATAGACTGCAAGTCAAGCTCAGCCAATCAGAGGAAAAACTGAAAAAGGCACAAGAATCCCTAATCAAATATGAATCCCAATATAACCAAAGAGAGTCCGAGTTAAAGGCGTTGACCGAGAAGACGGCCCTGGCCAAAGAAAAGCTGCAGCTTTTAGAGGAGTTAACCAAAGAGCAATTTAAAAAGATGGCCGATGACCTGCAGTCCAGGCAGGTTCAGATAGAAGAGACTAAATTCAGACTAAATCAGTTGACCAGCCAACTAAACAAGGCCCGGGAGCAGAAGGCTCAACTTCAAATTGAACAGGAAAAAGCCGAACGAGTCTTACTGAGCCGACAGAGAGAATGGAAAGAGAAAGAGCAAAAGAGTGTCTCCCGACTCAAGGTTGTCCAGCAGGGAATAAGATTGTGCGAATCAGCCTGGACCCAAAAACAGGCCGGGTTAGAAGAGAGCACAAAGCGGTTAAAAAGAACCAGAAAGGAGTTAGCTCAGTCTGAAGATAATCTAAAAAAACTGGATGCTGAATTGAAGGCTAACCACCTCTTTTTAGAAGAGTTAGAGCATAAGGCCAGCAAGATAGAAAAGGAACAGAACCACATCCAGGATAAAAGGAATAGATTTCAACGAGAACTGAAAGAGTTAACCCAGGCCTGGATCAATCATCGGGATGAGTGGCGCCGAAAAGAAAAGAAGATTTTGGGCCAATCTTTGCCTCAATCTGAAGAAACCCCAATTGAGGAAACCCCGATTATTAAATTGAAGACCAAAAAACCGGGTGATGAGGCAACCTTTTTAACTGCTTATACTTCCGATGGTGAAATAAAAATAAACCAACTGAATAATCAGACCTATAGCGGCATTCGGATGATTCCCCGAAACCGCTATGTTGGAAACTATAAAAACCTCAACTTTTTCGCTAAAAGCCAAGTCAATGGATTTGACCAACGTGCGCGGTTCAGGGTTGAACTG
>JAUWXU010000050.1 GCA_030616145.1 Candidatus Omnitrophota bacterium
TTCTAACGATATTATCAGGAGATTTAAACCACAGATAGTTCGCAGGGTAATAACTGAAAAAACAGCCAAGCAGATGAAGGAGATTTTGAGAGGGGTTGTTGACGAAGGGACCGGCAGGAGTGCAAAGCTAACCGGTTATACCGCAGCTGGAAAGACCGGCACAGCCCAGAAGGCCAGGTTGGTTGGAAGAGGTTATTCTCAAAAGAGATTTGTGGCCTCATTTATTGGATTTATACCAGTAGAGAAACCGACAATTGCCATGGTTGTTATCCTGGATGAACCTCAACCTATCCACTTTGGAGGTGTGGTATGCGCCCCCATATTTAAGAAGATAAGCGGAGAAATTTTAACCTATTTGGGTATAGAGCCAGATGAAGCAGGTTAGACTTAGCACCTTAATTAGCGGCATAGATTACAGATTAAAATCAGGTTCACCTGATATAGAGATTAGCGGATTATCCTCTGATTCCCGCTCAGTTAAAAAAGGATATTTATTTATAGCCGTAAGCGGAAATAATCACGATGGACATAATTTTATTAAACAGGCAGTAAAGAAGGGGGCCAGTTCGGTAATTTCAGAAAGGGACGTAGAGATAAAACAAGGCATAACTAAAATAATTATCCCCAATACGAGAAGTCTGGTTTCGAAGCTGGCCAGCCGGTTTTATATGTATCCCTCCTCCAGGGTTAAGGTCATTGGTATTACCGGGACAAATGGAAAAACCACCAGTTCTTATTTGATTGAGGCTATTTTATCGAAGAAGGGGATAATCAGCGGTTTAATCGGCACTATTAATTATCATTTTCAGGATAAGATAATTCCGGCTAAAAATACCACCCCCGGCGCCATTGATTTACAGTTCTTTTTAAATGAGATGGTTTCCAATGAAATTGATTGTTTAGTACTTGAAGTTTCTTCGCATGCCCTTGATCAGCATCGGGTTGACCATATAGATTTCGATATAGGTTTATTTACAAATCTGAGCCGGGAACACCTGGATTATCATCAGACTATGGAGAGATATTTTGAAGCAAAGGCAAACCTTTTTGATCTTTTATCAGTCAATGCTAGTGCAGTGATAAATCTTGACGATCCGCGCGGAAAGGAATTAGTCAGCCGGACAAAGGCAAGTGTCTTAAGCTATGCAATAGATAACCAGGCTGAGATAAGGGCTGAGGTAAAACAAATGTCGTTAGGGGGGACGATTTTCAAACTTGAAACCCCCCGCGGTAAGATAGATATAGAAACAGGATTGATTGGCAAGTTCAATGTCTATAATCTGCTGGGGGCAATAGGTGTTGCCTTAGCAATCGGTATTGACCTGCGGACCATCAAATCAGCTATTGCTGAATTTAAAGTAGTTCCGGGAAGATTAGAGGCGATAGAAACTTCCCGGCCAATTAAGGTATTTGTAGATTATGCCCACACCGACAATGCACTGGAGAGTTTACTTTCCACCCTTCGCAAATTTGCACCGGCGAGGATAATAACTGTTTTTGGCTGCGGCGGTGAAAGGGATAAATCCAAGAGACCTTTAATGGGAAGACTGGCCCAGACCTTTTCTGACTATACAATTTTAACTTCTGATAATTCGCGTCGGGAAAATCCGGCTGAGATTGTCGACCAGATTGAATCAGGTATGAATACTGCTGAAGCCAATTATGAACTCGAGATAGACCGTTATCAAGCTATTAAGAAAGCGATTGCCCGGGCCCGGGATAATGACATAGTAGTTATAGCCGGCAAAGGCCATGAAACTTATCAGGCTATCAACGGGGAAAAGATTCCCTTTGATGACCGGCAGGTAGTCAGGGAGATATTATCGAATGTTTACGACTAAGGAAATTTTAGAGGCGACTGCCGGAAAACTGATTAGCGGGGATAGAACAGAAAGATTTTCCGCTATTTCCATTGATTCGCGGACGATTAATCCCGGTGAACTTTTTATAGCGATTAAGGGTCATAACTGCGATGGGCATGACTTTTTTGAGGAAGCCATCACTAAGGGAGCAAAGGGAGTGCTGATTTCGAAAAGATATTTACGGACCAGATTCCGATCTTTGTTGTTTAATAGCAGACCGGCAGTCTTTATTTCAGTTGCGGATACACTGATTGCCCTTGGTGAGATAGCCCGTTGGCGAAGAAATAAATTTAAAGGCGTTGTTATCGGTATTACCGGCTCCAGCGGTAAGACTACGACCAAAGATATGACCGAACACATACTTGTCCAGAAATTCCGGGTTTTGAAAAGTCAGGCGTCTTATAATAATTTTATCGGTGTCCCCCTGACCATTCTTGACTTGGACACCAGTTATAAAATAGCGGTTTTAGAGATGGGGGCAAGTGCGCCGGGTGAGATAAGGAGATTGGCGGAAATTGCCCGGCCTGATTCGGGAATTATCGTCAGTATCGGGCCGGCACATCTGAAGGGTTTCGGGAATATCCAGGCGGTTTACAGGGCCAAACTGGAACTTCTGGAAATGATGGATAATTCAGCAGTAGCCGTTTTGAACGGAGATGACCCAAAATTAATACTGATGGCCAGGGCCTTTAATCCGAGGATTATAACCTTTGGCTTAACTGAAGGTTGCGATTTCAGGGCCAGCCAAATAGTCTATTCCAACGGAGAACTCAGATTCCTGCTTAATGATTTATATCCTTTGAAGTTGAAGATGCTGGGAAGACACAATATCTATAACGCCCTGGCAGCAATAGCGATAGCTAATCAGTTGGGCGTTGGTTACGATTTAATTGAAAAGGAGTTATCTAATTTTTGTCTGCCATCCAGCCGGATGGAGATGAAAGAGGTTGGTGATGTTCGGATAATAGATGATTCTTATAATTCTAATCTGTTATCTTTAAATTCGGCTCTTGAGACCCTGACGGAGCTATCGCCTTCAGCGAGGAAGATAGTGGTAATTGGGGATATGTTGGAGTTAGGCCTGGATGCCGGGGCAGCTCATTACCGCATCGGCAGGAAGATAGCCGAGAGAGGTATAGATGTATTGATTACTGTTGGCAATTTGAGTAAACAGATCTGCCGGGCTGCCAATCGTTACGGAATGAAAAAAGAAGAAATTTTTGATTGCACCTCTCATGCTGAAGCAGGCAGATGTCTTCTGGATATAATTAGGGCTGGAGATATTGTACTGCTTAAGGGTTCAAGGGCTATGAGGATGGAAAGGATTATTCAGGACTTTATGACCTCATATAGATAAAATATTGGGTCAACCAATTAACCAATTAACCGAGTGAAAGTATTTTTATGCTTTATTACTGGTTATACCCATTACGAGATTTCTTTTACGGTTTTAATGTCTTCAGATATATAACTTTTCGGGCAGCAGGGGCAGCAGTTACTGCCTTTCTGATAAGCATCCTATTGGCTCCCTGGATAATCAGGCAATTAGATAGGTTTAAGATTGGAGAGACCATTAGAAGAAGGCATGTCCCTACCTTATACCCTCTTCACGCCAACAAAGAGGGCACTCCTACAATGGGTGGGATTTTGATTGTGACAGCGATAGTTATATCTACCCTGCTCTGGGCAGATGTCTTTAACAAATATATTTTGTTGGTTTTAGCGTCTATTATATGGCTGGGAATCGTAGGATTTATTGATGATTATATAAAACTTACCTCTGAAAGGTCCCGCGGATTGAGGGTGATTACCAAGCTTGCCGGACAGACCATCCTTGGTCTGCTTGTAGGAATATATCTATTATACGGGTCAGGGGCAAAAGGAATAATTGAAATCCCTTTTTTAAAAAATCTGTTAATCAACTTGGGGTACTTTTACATTTTTTATGCGGCACTGGTAATAATTGCCTCTTCCAACGCCGTTAATATTACCGATGGCCTGGATGGTCTGGCTATTGGTTGTGTAATTATAGCTGCTTTGACATACAGCATAATGAGCTATGTCGCCGGTAATGTTAATTTCAGCGGTTACCTGAGGGTTTTTTATGTCCCAGGTTCAGGAGAATTGACTATATTCTGCGCGGCAATAGCCGGCGCCGGTTTAGGCTTTTTGTGGTTCAATTCTTACCCGGCAAGCATATTTATGGGAGACACCGGTGCCCTGGCTTTGGGCGGAGCCATCGGGGCAGTAGCAATTCTAATTAAAAAGGAGCTTCTTCTGGTGGTGGTTGGAGGCGTTTTTGTTATTGAGGCCTTATCAGTAATATTGCAGGTCGCTTCTTTTAAAATCCGCGGCAAAAGAATATTTAAGATGGCCCCCCTTCATCATCATTTTCAGCTTAACGGTTGGCCGGAATCAAAAATCATTATCAGATTTTGGATTATTGCCGGCATTTTTGCCATTCTCAGCTTGGCCACTTTAAAACTTAGATAATATAACGTCGTGCGTATTGCCTGATGCGTATTGCCTAGAAAGATTTTAACGCAATACGATATAGGCAATACGCAATACGAGGAATTATGGATATAAAAGGTAAAAAAGCCATAGTTATTGGTCTGGGTCGCAGCGGCCGGGGGGCAGTTGAACTTTTGCTGTCGCAAGGGGCCAGAGTAGATATCAGCGATGCAGTTGAGGATGAGCCAATCAGAAAAGAGGCAGAATATTTAGAGTCTCAGGGCATAAAGATAGAGCTCGGCGGACATACTAGAGACTTTGTCCGGGACCACCAGATAGCAGTGGTAAGTCCGGGAGTGAGGCCAGACGCCCCGGTCATTGGCTGGCTTGAACAGACCGGCACGCAGATAATTAGCGAGATAGAGCTGGCTTCGTCTTTGTTTAAAGGAGAGATAATAGCAGTCACCGGCACAAACGGTAAGACCACAGTAGTAAGTTTAATTGGCAAGATATTAAAGGATGCTGGGATAAATGTGGCAGTATGCGGCAATATTGGAACTCCCTTTTCCAGAGAAGTCCTCAATACAGACTGGTCCTGGACAGCCGTGATAGAGGTAAGCTCTTCCCAGTTGGAACGGATTAAAGACTTCCGGCCGCATATATCAGTATTTTTAAATATAACCGAAGATCATCTGGATCGTTACCTTGATTTTGAGAATTATCTAGAGGTCAAATCCAGAATATTTATCAATCAGAGAAGAGATGACTTTTGTCTGCTGAATGGGGCTGATCCTCATTTAAAAAAGATGAGCAGTAGGGTTAAGGCAGAGGTTTTGTATTTTGACAAGGCCAGAGGAGATTTTGATTTGAATCGGCGAGCGGCAATGCTTGTGGGGACTCTACGGGGAATAAAACAGGAATCGATTATAGGCAGTCTGAATAGCTTTAAGGATCCCGAACACCGCCTGGAGTATGTGGATACCGTGAGGGGTATAAAGTTTATAAATGATTCTAAGGCAACTAACGTTGGAGCGGTTAAATGGGCCCTGGAAAGGGTTAAAGGTCCGATTGTGCTTATTGCCGGAGGAAGAAATAAAAAGAGCGATTTTAGCAAACTTCGGGTGATAGTAAAAGACA
>JAUWXU010000077.1 GCA_030616145.1 Candidatus Omnitrophota bacterium
AATGGATTCAGTTACTCCCGGTCAAAAAGCGCAAATTCCATTTTAGTGGCCGGCGGGATAGGGGTAGCGCCGCTTCTAATGCTTGCCCGAGAATTGATTCAATACCAAAAAAGTGCCGGTATACTACTGTTGATTGGCGCAAAGACAAAAAGATTAATTTTAGGTGAAAGTGATTTTAAGACACTGGGCGTCGAGGTTAAGATTAGTACAGATGATGGTAGTTATGGATGGCGGGGTATGGTCACAGAACTTTTAGAAGATAGATTATCTGCTGATCGCTATTCATTACCTGCTGTTATTTATGCCTGCGGTCCGGAGAAGATGCTTAAAAAGGTAGCTGAGATTTCCCGCAGACATGATATAAAAGCGCAGGGTTCGTTAGAAAAAAATATGGCCTGTGGGGTAGGTGCCTGTCTGGGTTGCGCAATCAGTACAAAAAGCGGCTATCAAAGAGTATGTAAGGAGGGTCCGGTCTTTGACCTGGATGAAATAATATGGGAACAGTAAAATCCAAGAACTCAGACCTATCGGTCAGGATTGGCAGGATAAGATTAAAAAATCCCGTAATGGCGGCCAGCGGGACTTTCGGTTACGGCAAAGAGTACAAAGACTTAATTGACCTGAAAAAGCTCGGTGCCCTTGTTACCAAGAGTTTGACCTTGAAGCCCACCCAGGGCAACCCCTCGCCAAGGATCTGCGAGACTTCCAGCGGGATGCTCAATGCCATAGGACTCCATAACATCGGCATAGAAGATTTTATCAGCGAAAAGATACCCTATCTGAAAAGGATTAAGGTCCCGTTTATTGTCAGTATAGCCGGGGGTACTATTAAAGAATATCAGAAATTAACTGAGAGATTAGACGATCTTAGCGGTATAGCAGGATTAGAAATAAATATCTCCTGTCCAAATATCGAACCCAGGCATAAATCTAAATTGATGTTTGCGCAGGATGCTGGCTTGACTTATAAAGTAATAAAAGAGGTCAGGAGAAAAACCAAAATAACCCTTATTACTAAGTTGTCGCCCAACGTGACTGATATAGTTTCTGTAGCCCGGGCAGCCAGAGATGCTGGTACAGATGCTATTTCGTTAATCAATTCGGTCAGCGCGATGGCTGTAGATATTAAAACGATGAGGCCGAGATTGGCTAATATAACTGGCGGATTAACTGGCCCGGCCATCAAGCCGATAGCACTCAGGGCGGTCTGGGAAGTTAGCCGAAAGGTCGATCTTCCACTTATTGGAATGGGCGGGATTATGGACTGGCAGGATGCCCTGGAATTTATAATCTGCGGGGCAACTGCAGTGGTTGTCGGCACGGCAAACTTTGTTAATCCTCTTGCTGCCAGTGAAATAGTAGATGGGTTGGATAACTATTTGAAAGAGAAGAGAATAAATAATATAAATAAGTTGATAGGAAAATTGAAAATATGAATAATAAGTTGATAGTAGCACTGGATGTAGATACAACGACCGAGGCAGAAAGACTTTTAGATTTACTTCTGCCGGAGGTTAAAATATTCAAGGTGGGAATCCGGTTATTCACTGCCTGTGGCCCGAAGATAGTCAAGATGATTTCCAGCCGTGGCGCAAAGGTATTTTTGGACCTTAAATTCTGTGATATTCCTAATGTGGTTAGCCGGACAATAGAGTCTGTTGCCGGTTTAGGGGTATTTATGTTGACGGTCCATATCCTTGGTTCTCGTAGAATGTTAACAGAATCAATGAAGGCGGTAAGATCAATTGCTAGGGCCCAGCGGCCATTGGTTATAGGGGTAACTGTATTGACCAGTTTTAATCAGGATGCCCTGCGGGAAGTTGGGGTTGAGAAGCCTTTAATCGATGAGGTGCTCTCGTTAGCTCTAATAGCAAAACAGGAGGGGCTTGACGGAGTCGTCTGTTCTCCCCGTGAGGTGGCTCCTATCCGCAGACAGTTTAAAAAGGATTTTATCATTGTTACGCCAGGTATCCGGCCGGCCGGCAGTCAAAAGGACGACCAGCAGCGGACAATGACTCCGAAGCAGGCAAGAGAAGAAGGTGTTGATTATATGGTGGTTGGCCGTCCGATAATAGCCTCTCCCGATCCACAAAAAAGTGCCAGGAGAATTTTAACAGAGATATGTTAAATCAGATGCAGGTCATGAATTTATTTAAGGAATCAGGCGGATTATTAACCGGCCATTTCGAGTTGTCCTCAGGGCTTCACAGCGCGCAGTATCTACAGTGCGCTTTACTCCTGCAGCATCCCGGCCGTGCAACTTTGTTGTGCTCTGAACTTGCCAGTCGGTTTAAAGGTAAAAAGATAGATGTTGTAATCGGTCCTGCCCTGGGAGGGATAATCGTTTCTTACGAAGTAGCCCGGGCCTTGGGGGCGCGCTCTATTTTTTGCGAACGAAAACAAGGAAAGATGTCCCTCAGAAGAGGTTTTAGGATTAAAAAGGGTGAACGAGTTTTAATAGTTGAAGATGTAATCACTACCGGCGGTTCTGTAAAGGAAATTATCCAGATAGTCAGAGAATCCGGAAATGAATTAATCGGGATAGGTGCGCTTATTGACCGGAGTGTTGAAAAAAAAGATTTTGGAATAGACTATGAAGCCCTGGTCAGTTTGAATATAAAGGCCTTTTCTCCTGCCCAATGTCCTTTATGCAAAGAAGGGATTCCTCTGGAAAAACCCGGAACCAAACCCCGTTAATTTGACAAGAAATCGATAAGATGTTAAAATATTGTTAATTGGTTAACCAATATGAGGAAAACTATATGCCAAGGAGTATGACCGGATTTGGCCGCGGAGAAGCAAAATCATCCCAGGGTAAAGTAATCGTTGAGATAAAGACCCTCAATCACAGGTATTTTGATATAGCCTTCCGTCTGCCAAATCACTTTTCGCTTTTAGAGGCCAAGATAAGAGAGTGCATCCATCGCAATATTTATCGGGGAAGAGTAAATGTCTCTATATTATACGAAGGTACTAAACAGCCTGTCGAGAATCTCAGTATTGATAAGAATGTCGCTGCCAGTTATTATAGATTGTTAAGCCAATTAAAAAGGCAGCTGAGATTGACTGATCAGGTCCGTCTCGAACAGATTGCCGCTTTTCCAAATGTTATAAGCTATGAAAGAGCCTCGGAAGATATAGATAAACTCTGGTCGGTTGTGAAAAAGGCGCTTATCAAGGCGCTGAATAAATTAGAGATAGCCAGGAAGGCCGAAGGCAAAAATTTGACCCGGGACTTGCGTAAGAGAATCAGAATAATTGAAAAGGATATAGAGAGAATCAAAGAGCGTGCCGATGGGGTAGTTGAGCGACACAAGGCTCGGTTGGATGCTAAAGTTAAAAATATCTTAGCTGGTCCAGAGCTAGATAAAAATAGATTAGCGACCGAAGTGGCTATTTTCGCCGAACACAGCGATATTACTGAAGAGACTGTCCGGGCAGCTAGTCACCTGGCTGCCTTTAAAAAGAAACTTTTAATCAAAGAGGAAGTAGGAAGGACCCTGGAATTTATTATTCAGGAATTGCACCGCGAGATAAACACAATTTCAGCCAAGGCATCCGATTATACTATTTCTAAGAATGTAATCGCTATTAAGGGTGAGCTGGAAAAAATCAGGGAGCAGGTTCAGAATATCGAATAGTTATTTAACACGGTCCGGACGAGAGGCAGAAAGGTGAAAAAGTTATTGTTAAATTTGGG
>JAUWXU010000087.1 GCA_030616145.1 Candidatus Omnitrophota bacterium
ATATTTCCCAACCCAACTACTGCCGGAATTTCCAGTGCCCTGGCCATAATTGCGGTATGAGAAGTCCGTCCTCCTATCTCAGTAATAAAGCCAATGACCTTTTCTTTGCGCATTAAGGCAGTATCTGAAGGTGAAAGGTCATAGCCCACCACGATCCTTTCAATGGCTAGATTGGCCAGCGTGCGCCTCTGCCTTCCCAATAAATGCCGCAATACTCTTTTGCCGACATCGGTGATATCGCTGATTCTTTCTTTTAAATATTCATCATCTATTCTGGAAAAAATCTGGCTATATTTTTCAAAGACCTCGCTGAAGGCATATTCAACATTTACCTTTTCCTTTTTTAATTTATTGATTATCTCTTCAATTAATGCCCGATCTTCAAGAATCAAAAGATGGGCATTAAATATATCGCTGTGCTTTGCACCTATTTCATCACTGATCTTTTTCTGGATACCTAATATCTCTGAGCGGGCCTGAGTCAAGGCATCTTCAAACTTGGCAATCTCTTTGCAAACCTGAGATTCGCTGATTTGCCGTTTAGGTATAACTACATCCTCGCTGTCCAGTAAAAATACCTTACCAATAACTATACCTGGAGAAACACCTATTCCCTTCAACATTCGTCGCTTCGCTCCTCATTTGGTTAATTGGTTAATTAAAAGAATTTTTTAAAGCCATTTACCAATTAACCATTTAACCAATTAACCAATTACTCTTCCGGCAAATCGCTCATCAGCAGCTGCTCTAACTCCTCCAGTGCCTGCTTAGCATCCAAGCCCTTCGCCCTTATCTGAATTCGACTACCCTTACCGGCGGCTAACATTAAAATACCCATAATCGATTTGCCGTCTACTTCCTCGGTGTCTTTTATAACTACAATCTCACATTTAAACTTATTGGCCATCTGAACAAATAGTGCTGCCGGCCGGGCGTGCAATCCAAGCTTATTTTTAATAACTAATTCTTTCTCTATTATCATAAATGTTTTTTAAATCCTCTTCTTAACTTTTTATTTCTATTCCAGAAGTTCATTAACACTCTGGCCAATTTCTCAGAATCGTGCCTGACGAAATCTGCAGTGCTTATTATCTCATCCTTAATCACCATATAACCCTTTTCTTTGATTTTATCGATATCCAGTTTAACCGGACCGGCACCTTCTGTTTTATATTTAGCCAATAATTCTGAAGGGACCTCAGCAGTATTAATCAAACATCCATTGGTTATCCGGGGATCGGTGTGCCTGATAATAGCCTCCAGGTGGTCGTAAGCACTATATCCATCTGTCTCTCCTGCCTCGGTCATTACATTACAAATGTAAATCTTAACTGCCGGGCTATCGATGATTGCTTTCCGGATTTCCTTAATCAATAGATTCGGTATTACGCTGGTATATAAACTGCCCGGGCCTAAAATTATCAGGTCGGCGTGGATAATTGCATTGATGGCTTCATCCGTCGGACTTGCATCTGTCGGATCTAAAGAAAGCCTTTTTATCGCCTTTTTCTGTTTGGGGATATCGGCTTCACCGCTGGTGGAGGTTCCATCCTGGTATTCAGCCACTAATGTTACTTTTTCCAAAGTAGAAGGTACTACCTCCCCGCGAATAGCCAGGACCTTGCTAGATTCTTTAATCGCCTTTTCAAAATCACCGGTCACTTTGGAAAGGGCAGTAATAAACAGATTGCCAAAATTGTGGCCGGCCAGGCCGGTCCCTTGTTTAAAGCGATACTGAAATAATTTACCCATCAGGGGCTCGGCATCTGCCAGGGCAACCAGACAACTTCTGATATCCCCAGGCGGAAGGGCGTCTAGTTCAGTCCTAAGGCGTCCAGAACTACCTCCGCTGTCTGCTACAGTAACTACAGCAGTAATATTACTGGAATATTCTTTAAGGCCCCGTAACAATGTTGATAA
Source organism: Candidatus Omnitrophota bacterium (assembly GCA_030616145.1). Lineage (GTDB taxonomy): Bacteria > Omnitrophota > JAUWXU01 > JAUWXU01 > JAUWXU01 > JAUWXU01. The sequence continues at coordinate 1,921 of JAUWXU010000087.1, forward strand.
ACCAGTCCCTCCACCAACTGTTACTATCTTGGGGCCACTGGCCAATTTTCTCTTTCGATAGATAAAATCAACCAGTGTTTTTTCTTTCTGAGGCAAGAACAAACTGGCCAGGGACTTAAACATCCTTCTTACCCCTCTAAACACAAAATATACCCCCATAATTATGAAAATCGAACCGGAATAAACAACTAATTTTGCTGCCTGGGGATCTACCTGTTCTTTCATAGAGCAAAGCATAATCCCCATTATTAAAAGTATAATTCCGCCGATAAACTGAAAAATATACCTCTTTATCCTCAAACCTGGCGATAACCATTTGAATAACTTCATTGTCTCTTTCCTCCCGATTAGGTGCTCATCGATCCAGGCCCTGATCTTCTTTCTTTATAATTTCTAAAATCTCTTTTTCATTATTGGCATTTCTTAAACTAGAGCGCAATCTCTTCTCTTTCAAAAGTCTGGAAATCCTGGCCAAGGCCTTTAAATGCGGACCAGCCGAATCCGGCGGAGCAACTAGCAAAAAACATATGTAAACCGGCTCACCGTCCAGGGCATCAAAATTAATGCCCGTTTTGGACAATCCGAAAGCAGCTACTAATTTCTTGACGCTGGAAGACTTGGCATGGGGTATAGCAATTCCCTGGCCTATCCCTGTCGAACCAAGGGCCTCTCTTTCCAAGAGCGAATTAATCAAAGAATCTTTATCTTTAATCTCCCTGGCGTTAATCAACAGTTCTACCAGCTCCTTTATCACTCCCTGTTTATCAGTGTGTTTCAAATCAGTCGTAACAGCCTTTCGGCTTAAGAAATCCATGATTTCCATCCTTAAACTCCCTCCTTTTATACACAGATTAGCACAGATTAAAAGATACAGATGAGCACAGATTTATTTTAATTTCGAAACCCTAAATCCGAAATACGAAATGGTTCAAAGGATGGTGAGCCTGTCGAACCATTTCGAATTTCGATATTCGAATTTCGCACTTTCTCTTATCTGCGGTCATCTGTGTTTTACTATTTTATCGCAGCCCAATTACATTGTAAATTTTTCACCAAGATAAATTTTCCTTGCCTCGGGATTGGCTATTAGCTCACCGGAGGAACCGGAAATAAGAATCCTACCTTCAAACATTATATACGACCTGTCGGTGATAGATAAGGTTTCTCGAACGCTGTGGTCAGTTAAAAGAATTCCTAAGCCCCGGGCTCTCAATTCAGATATTACCTGCTGAACCTCTGATACGGCTATCGGATCAACG
>JAUWXU010000095.1 GCA_030616145.1 Candidatus Omnitrophota bacterium
CAACTTATCAATGCCCGGGCTATTATCAGCCAGGTGAAAATTGTAATTATAATATCCAGGATCCGGGCTATTGCCCCAATCAGATTACCTAAAATAAACATCTTAACGACCTCCGGAAACCTTTTTTGACCTTTCGATGGCAGCCTTAACAGCCTCGGTATAAATCTGTTCCAGATTCATCTTTTTGAAAACATCCAATGCTGCCTCAGTAGTACCTCCCGGTGAGGTTACCTTTTTTCTTAAAACATCTGGGGCCTGAGCTGTTTTCACAAGCATCCTGGCGCTACCCAGGGCAGTCTGCGAAGCCAGCTTATAAGCCACCTTTCTATCCAGGCCAAAGTTTACACCTATTTTGGTTAAATATTCTATAACTAAGATGAAATAAGCAGGTCCGGAACCGCTGATAGCAGTAACTACATCCATCAAGTCTTCTTTTACTTCAACTATCTCGCCCAGCGCACTAAACATAGCCCTGGCTGCAATCTTATCATTATCAGTTACGTATTGGCCGTAAGCAAGGGCTGTTATTGCCTGATTAACCAGGATAGGCGAATTAGGCATTGCCCTGATTACGGAAATCTTCTTGCCTATACCCTTCTCTATCCGAGTAGTGCTAATTCCGGCAGCAATAGATACCAGAACATGACCTAATCCGAGGTCTGTGGTCAATTCTCTCAAAAGTTCAGCGATATCCTCTGGCTTTACAGCCAGTATAATCATATCGCTACTGGCGAGCACCTCTGCTGCAGAATCTGCCATTTTAATACTAAATTTCTGGCTGATGTAATCCCTTCGCGAAATGTTCTTTTCGCTAGCGATGATATCTTCCCTGGACAGCAAAGGTCTGGACAAGATACCCTTTAACAGGGCCTCTCCCATATTTCCGCAACCGATTATTCCTATCCTTCTGTCAAACATTTTAAAACCACCTTTTCAATAAATAAAAAATAAAATGCAGATATAAAACCGAAGTGGTGTCAATAAATTAACATAAAATCAGTTAGATGTCAAAAATACTCCTCTATAAAATCCCTGATACTGCCGGTAATCTTCCCCCAAAAATATTTATCATACCAGCGGGGCTCGGTTCTCCGACGCTCCAGTCCATACTGAATCAGGCCGAAGGCGGTGGTGTAAATAGGATTGCTGATTATACTGGAATCTGCCCGGATGTTTGAACAAAGACCTATCTTTACCGGCATCCCCAATACCTCTTCGGCCATCTCCAGAATACCTCCCAACAATGTTCCTCCACCGGTAATTACTGCTCCACAAACGATTTTTTTCCGATAAACAGACTTTTTTAGTCTTTTGGAAATCTGGAAAAGCAGTCTTGCAACCTCGGGTACTACCAACTTATTAAGATAGGACGAGGAGATATTTTCTGCTGGCCGGGTACCAATCCCGGTTACCATTATCGGACTATCCCGTTCGGTGCTGGAAGGGAATACTGAAGCATATCTTTTCTTTATCTCTTCGGCATGCCCCAGGGGCGTCTTTAATACACTTGATATCCTGCGGGTCAATTCATCCCCTCCCCGGGGAATAACCTCATTATGAACTGGACTGCCATCAATGAAGGTAATAATATCGGTTGTGCCCTCACCAATATTAATCAGAACAACACCTAATTCCTTTTCTTCCCTGCTTAATGCCGTATAACTGCAGGCCAGTGATTCGGGAATTAGACCTTCTAGGTCAAATCCGGCCTGATTTATAGACCTGATAATATTCTGAGCCTGGATTGCCGAAGCAGTAATTATATGCACTTTTAGGCCTAACCTGTTTGCGGACATTTTCAGGGGAACTGCTATGCCTTTTTGGTCATCCACCACATACCCGCAAGGAATTACCTGAATTATCTCTTCCTCCATCGACAACGGTATAGACCTGGCTGCATCATTCACTCTCTTTAGATCGCTAGATCTAATAATTCTCTTTTCTAAGTTATCCAGATTTATCATCGCCTGATTATTATGACCCCTGATAGAGACATCGCTAATATTGGTAAATACCGAATGGATCTCTGTCTGGGCTTTTTTCCCCGCCTCGCTTAATGCCTGCAGGATAGAATCACTAACCTTGTTAATGTCTCTCAGCGAGCCGTTATAAACCCCTTCCGAGGCGACTAAACTACTGGCTATCAAGTTGGCCTCCCCACCGGCATCAACTCTGGCAACAAGAGCGCATATCTTATTGCTACCTATATCTAAACCAGTAATAATGTTTTTCTGTTTCATTGTCTCCAAGGACCAATTGCGGCCCTCTCTGATATTTGTGGTTTAAATAGTTTACCTCGGTTTTACAATTACATCCCCGAATCTGAGGTCTATATATTTGATGTTTTTCTGTTCGGAAAAGACATCCTGGCTAGCCCGGTCTAAAAGGCTGAGTTTTCCCTTAAAGTCCCCCCTGCCGATCTTTATTTCCAGTCCTTCTTTCATTTTGAAGGAAATATCATCGGGAAATCTTACCTTGACTGTAGCCACATCTGACAAGGACAGCGAAGTTGACTCCGATATTGCTTTAAGTAACTCTAACGCCCAGGCCAACTTCATTGATTCGCATCTCTCCCCGGCGTTCAGTTTATCTCTTCGAACCCCTAAGCCTACAATCAATGGTAAATCAACGTAGGGTCTAT
>JAUWXU010000115.1 GCA_030616145.1 Candidatus Omnitrophota bacterium
AGCTGGCAGGACTGGCCCGGTTGATCGGTCCGGACGAGGTACAGATTAATACACCGTTAAGGTTGTGCGCAGCAGCTGCGCTGACCCCGAAAGAAATTTCCAGCATCAAACAATGCTTTAAAGGATTAAATATAGTTTCTCCTTATGATGTTAGGCCCCGGAAGGTCTCGCCAATCAGCGCCGAGGATACTTTGAAAAGAAGAGGGAAGAAATAGACGATGAAGACACACCTCAGCTGCATTCCTTGTTTTTTCAAACAGGCCCTTGAGGCAGCGCGGCTTGCCGGAGCAGATGAGGTTACCCAGAAAAAGGTGCTGGACGAACTGGCCCGCTCACTGGGTGACTTTTCGCTCTCAGACTGCCCGCCGCAGATGGGCAAGATTATCTATGGCCTGGTCCGGAAGATAACCGGCAAGGATGACCCATTTAAGGAAATTAAAGATAAAAGCAATAAATTTGCCCTGGCGCTTTATCCTGAGATGAAGAAAAAGGTTGAAGATTCCGACGACCGGCTTTTAACCGCTGTGGAATTGGCCATTGCCGGTAATATCATTGATTACGGAGTGAAAAATTCCTTAGAGGTAGAGAAGGAAATAGAAAAGTTTCTCAATCAGGATTTTAATATCAATTCTAAAAATAATAAGGTTAGGTTTGATTATCAGGATTTTAAACATGCATTGGACAGGGTTGACAGCATACTTTATCTGGCTGATAATGCCGGAGAGGTTGTTTTTGACAGGCTCTTGATCGAAGAGATGCACAAAAAAGTCATCTATGCAGTCAGGGAGAAGCCAATAATTAATGATGCCCTGATAGAAGATGCCTATGCCTGCGGCATTCAAAAGATAGCCCGGGTTATATCCAGCGGCTCGGATGCACCGGGGACCATTCTGGATATATGCTCAGAGGAATTTCTCAAGATTTACAATCAGGCAGAACTGATTATCAGCAAGGGCCAGGGGAATTTTGAGGCACTGAACAACCAGACCCGGCCGATCTTTTTTCTATTTAAGGTAAAATGCCCTGTTTTGGCCCAAGAGATTGATTGTAAGCTGGGAAGTATAGTATTATGGAAATCCTAGAAATTAAAAAATATCCGGATGCCGTATTAAGAAAAAAATGCGAAGCTGTTGAAGCTGTAACTGCGCAGGAAAAAAGGCTTTTTGAGGATATGCTTTTTACGATGCATACCTTTAAGGGAGTTGGTCTGGCTGCCCCCCAGATTGGGTTAGTCAAGCAGCTGATTGTTGCCGATATTGGTGAGGGTATGATTAAATTGGCCAATCCTGAGATAATCAGCTCTAGCGGCAGCGACAGGATGGTTGAGGGGTGTCTGAGTGTTCCCGAAAGGAGCGTCGAGATAAAAAGATTTTATGAAGTAACGGTAAAAGGTCTAAACGAAAAAGGTGAAAGAGTAGAGATTGAGGCAAAAGGACTTTTGGCTAGGGTTCTTCAGCATGAGATAGACCATTTAAGAGGTAGATTGATTATTGATTATTTAAACCCTTGGAAGAGATTATTAAGGAGGTAGGGATTATGCCAGAATGCAAGCTTACCCAGAATAAATCCAGATGTAATTGTACCTATGAAC
>JAUWXU010000011.1 GCA_030616145.1 Candidatus Omnitrophota bacterium
AACCGAAGATGGTTCTCCTCCATGCTCTCCGCAGATTCCTATCTCCAAATCCGGCCTGGTCTGACGGCCCTTTTTAATCCCAATCTTTATTAATTCTCCAACCCCCTCCTGATCCAGCACTGCAAAGGGATTATTCTTCAGGATTCCCTTGTCAATATAAACAGGGAGAAACTTGCCTTCTATGTCATCCCGGCTGAAACCAAAGGTGGTTTGAGTCAAGTCATTGGTGCCATAAGAGAAAAATTCGGCTTCTCCGGCAATCTGGTCAGCGGTTATGGCGGCCCGGGGTAATTCAATCATTGTCCCAATCATATATTTTAATTCTACCCCGGCCTTCTTTATTACTTCTCTTGCTACATCCTCGGCATCCCTTCTGGTAACCTTCAACTCATTTACATGACCCACCAGAGGAATCATTACTTCCGGAATGGGATTAAACCCCTCTTTGACCAGCTCGGTAGCTGCCTCAAAGATGGCCCTTACCTGCATCTGATAAACCTCCGGAAAGGTTATCCCCAGTCGGCACCCCCGATGTCCGAGCATCGGGTTGTTCTCACGAAGATTGTTAACCTTGGCCAGCATCTCCTCTGCTTGCTTAATCTTTGAGGCATCTCCATTGGTTGCCTTCAAGCGGGTGACTTCGACCAGCAGGTCATCATGTGAAGGTAAAAATTCATGCAGCGGCGGGTCCAGCAGTCTGATAATTACCGGTAGTCCGTCCATTGCCTTGAGTATCCCTTTAAAATCCCCCCGCTGTAAAGGAAGCAGCTTCTCGGCCGCCTCTTTTCTTCCGCTCTCATCTTCAGCAAGAATCATTGCCTGCACCAGAGGAAGCCGGTCCTCACCAAAAAACATATGTTCGGTCCTGGTCAGGCCGATTCCTTCTGCGCCAAAATCACGGGCCAGTTTGGCATCCTGGGGTGTATCAGCATTTGTCCTGACCCCCAGTTTCTTAATCTGATCAACCCATTTCATTAATTGCTGATAATATTGATGGAGTTGACTCTGCTCGGCAGGAAGCTGACCTTTCATTACCCGGGTAATTTCCGAATCAATAGTCGCAACTTCTCCCAGCATTACCTCGCCAGTTGAGCCGTCTACCGAAAGAAAATCGCCTTTCTTGACAATTAAGTCCCCGACCTTAAATTGTTGTTCAGAGTAATTGATCTTGACTGTCTCGCAACCCGCCACGCAGCATTTGCCCATTCCCCGTGCTACCACAGCGGCGTGACTTGTCATTCCGCCCCGGGAAGTCAAAATTCCCTCGGCTGCCACCATCCCGTGAATATCTTCCGGAGAAGTCTCTGTCCGAACCAGAATTACCTTTTCTCCCTCGCCGGCCTTTTTCTCGGCTTCATCTGCATCAAATACCACCTTGCCGCTGGCCGCGCCCGGCGAAGCAGGAAGGCCTTTGGCCACTACCTTTTTCTTGCCTTTAGGATCAAATGTCCGGTGAAGCAATTGATCCAGCTGGTCGGCCGCCACCCGGGAAACTGCCTCGTGTTTGTTAATCAGGCCCTCTTTCTGCATATCTACAGCGATTTTAAGGGCAGACTGGGCTGTACGTTTACCGGTCCTGGTCTGGAGCATCCATAGTTTTTTCTTCTGGACGGTAAACTCAATATCCTGGGTGTCACGATAATGCCTTTCCAATTCTCCCCTTATGTCTTCAAGTTCCCGATAGATATCGGGCATCTCTTCCTCTAAGGAGGCAAGAGAGCTTTCTCCTTTCTGTGATTTATTCAAAGGGTGGGGAGTCCTGATACCGGCCACTACGTCTTCTCCCTGGGCATTTATCAGATATTCTCCATAAAAGACATTTTCTCCGGTAGAAGGACTTCTGGTAAAGGCCACCCCGGTTGCCGAATCATTGCCCATATTGCCAAAGACCATTGCCTGGACATTGGTGGCTGTCCCCCAGTTACCAGGTATATCATTAATCTTGCGATAGCTGACTGCCCTTTTTATATTCCAGGAACTAAATACAGCACCGATTGCTCCCCAGAGTTGTTTGAGGGGCTCTTCGAGAAAATCATTGCCTGTTTCATCTTTAACCACCTTCTTAAACTTGCCAACAAGGTCTTTGAGATCCTCGGCCACAAGTTCGGTGTCAAGCTTGACGCCTTTTTCTTTCTTTTTCTGTTCAAGGATAGCTTCAAATTTATCCTTTTCTATCCCCAGCACTACATCTCCATACATTTGAATAAAGCGGCGATAACTGTCATAGGCCACCCGGGGATTATTGGTCTGCGCAATCAATCCCTTGAGAGTCTGATCGTTCAATCCTATATTTAAAACCGTGTTCATCATCCCCGGCATTGATATCCTTGCCCCGCTGCGCACAGACACCAGAAGTGGATTTTTGCTGTCTCCGAATTTTGCGTGCATTACCTTTTCTATCTTCTTCATATTTTCAAGAATCTGTTTTTCCAGACCATTCGGATAGACACCATTATTCTGATAATAAATAGTGCATACTTCCGTGCTGATGGTGAAACCGGCCGGCACAGGCAGTTTTAAATTTGCCATTTCGGCCAGATTAGCACCTTTTCCACCTAAAAGATTTTTCATTCCGGCATTACCTTCGGCCTTTCCTTCTCCAAAAAAATAGACATACTTCTTGGTCATCTCTTACTCCTCCTTTGTAACCTAAATCCCAAATTCATTTTTCACTCGCCAATTTGGTTAATTGGTGAGTGTTTTTTAAAAACCTTTTTTTAAATTTTTAATTAACCGCTTACCAGTTTTTCCCTCAGATATTGTTTCAATCGATCTACCCCCACCCTGTCCTGCTTCATACTATCCCGGTGGCGCACCGTAACCTGTCTATCCTCTAAGCTCTGGACATCGATTGTAACACAATACAGTGTCCCTACTTCATCCTGCCGGCGATAGAGTTTTCCAATAGCCGCCGTATCATCATAGACAGTTACAAAACTCTTTTTCAGATCAGTGGCAATCTCCCGGGCCAATTTTGTCAGGCGGGGTCTATTTTTAAGCAAAGGCAAAACCGCTACCTTGGTCGGGGCCAATCTTTTATCAAGACTTAAAAATACCCTCTTTCTTCCTTTTACCTCTTCTTCGCGATAGGCATCTACTAAAAATGCCAGAACTGAGCGGTCCACCCCACCGGAGGGTTCAATTATATAAGGATAAAATCTCTTTTTTGTCCGGGCATCAAAAAACTGCAGCTTTCTGCCGGAAAGCTCTGAATGTCTCCTTAAATCAAAATCAGTCCGGTTGGCAATACCCTCTAACTCTGACCAACCAAATGGAAAATTATATTCGATATCTGTGCAGGCCTTTGCATAATGGGCAAGCTCTTCTTTGGAATGTGCCTTTTTCCTTAAGTTTTCTTTTCTTATTCCCAGATTAATATACCAGTTAAATCTCTGTTGTATCCATTGTTTATAAAATTTATCGGCATTCTCCGGACGGATAAAATATTCTATCTCCATCTGTTCAAATTCTCTCGTCCGAAAGATAAAATTACCAGCGGTTATCTCATTACGGAATGCCTTGCCGATCTGGGCAATACCAAAAGGCAACCTCGGATGTCTGCTATCCAGAATATTCAGGAAGTTGACAAACATCCCCTGGGCAGTCTCCGGCCGCAGATAAACATCTTCTGAGGAACCTTCAGCTGCACCGAGGGAGGTCTTCAGCATAAGATCAAAACGCCGCGGTTTACTAATCAGCGCACTGCCGCATTGGGGACATTTATTGTTTTTGCCAGCCAGGACATCTGCCTTAAATCTCTTTTTACAATCCTTGCACTCAACGAATAAGTCTGAAAAAGAAGACAGGTGCCCGGAGGCCTCCCATACCCTGGAATGCATCAAGATTGCCGCATCCATCCCGAACATATCACTGCGGCGGTGCACTACTGCCCCCCACCAGGCCTGCTTAACATTATTCTTAAGCTCTACGCCATAAGGCCCATAATCCCAGGTATTAGCCAGCCCGCCATAGATATCAGAGTTCTGGAATATAAAACCCCGGCGCTTGGATAATGATACGATTTTGTCCATCAGATTATCTTTTATCATTTTCTTTGCCGCTTTCCCTTGGTTTCCAGCCGGTCCTGAAAGGTGTATCTTGCCTGTTCATAAACCCGGCGTAAAGGCACTTTGAAATCCTGGGCCAATCTTTTGCAATCCTCATACTCTGGCGAAACAGTTTTTATCTTGCTACCTCTGCCGCCGACCTTCACCCTGACAGGACCGTATTTTGTCCTGACAGTCTCTGTCCGCCTCTCCAGCTTATATCTCATCACCTGATAAAACCTTATTCCAAAAGTGGGAGTTTCTTCAAATATAACAGAGGCAAGTTTATCCTTGAGAATGGCTCTGCACAAAACAGTCAGCAGAACTGCCGGCCGCAACTTTTTCATCTGGATCGGTGTAATATACACATCCAGTGCGCCTTTTTTAAATAATTTCTCAAATAAATTTTCGTAAGCCAGGGGCAATAAATCATCAATGTTGGTTTCGATAACGGTTATTTTGTCTTTAAGCATATCCTCATTTATTTATCAAACTGGCGAAATACCCTGCCCCAAATCCATTATCAATATTTACCACGACCACACCGGGACTGCAAGTATTTAACATTGTCAAAAGGGCGGCCATCCCTTCAAAATTAGCGCCGTAACCAATGCTGGTCGGCACAGCTATTATTGGACACTTTACCAACCCTCCGACTACGCTGGCCAAGGCACCTTCCATCCCGGCGACAACAATTATAGTCTTTGCCCTGCGCAGGAGTTTTCTTTCGTTCAGTAAACGGTGTATGCCGGAGATTCCCACATCCGGAAGCATCTTTACCCTATTTCCCATAATCCGGGCAGTTACTGCGGCCTCCTGCGCCACAGGTATATCGCTGGTCCCGGCGGTAACGATCAATATTAAACCCTTGCCAACGGCAATCTTTTTACGTTGGATAAAAATAACCCTGGCTGTTTTATCGAACTTGGCCCACGGATAAATTTTTTTGAGCGCGACATAAATTTCTTGTGTAGCACGGGTGGCAAGCAGGATAGAACCGGCCGAAATAATTATCCTGGCAATACCAATAATCTGTCCTAATGTCTTTCCGGGGCAATATAATACTTCAGGAAAGCCCTTTCTGAGTTGCCGGTGATGGTCAATCCTGGCAAAACCAATATCTTGATAAGGCAGGTCCTTTAATTTCTGAAAGGCCTTTCGGCTGGAAACCCTACCCCGGCTAACATCCCTCAATAGCTTCTTTATCTCAGTGCTAGCATACATCGTTACTCGGTTTTGCAATTTAACAGTTTAACAATTTAGCAACTTAACAGCTCAATCCTGTAGTATATCGCTGGTGGCCTCTGCGATATTAGTTAAGTGGTCGCCCATCTTCTCAAAATTATTTAAAAAATCCAGAAAGACAATTCCGCTCAGGACATAACACTGCCTTTCATTAAGGCGCTGAATATGATTCTGCCGCAAGCGACTATAGAGTGTATTGATCTGTTCCTCCTGCTGGAGAACCTGTTTAGCCAGTTCCTGATTATTGGTCTCAAAAGCCCTGGATGTCTTTTCTATCATCGCATCCGTCTGGTTATAAAACTGCCGGAGTTCAGCAATAGCTGTCTGGGTAAATGGCAATTTGCTGCCGATGGTGCGTTCGGCCAATTCCACCAGGTTCTCAGCATGGTCTCCGATACGCTCAATATCGTTTACCGTATGCATCAAAGCAGGTAACTGTTCTGCTTGATGGGAAGTCAAATCCCTTTCGGAAACTTTGACCAGATAATGGGTTATTGCCTCCTGCAGATTATCAACCGCTGTCTCCTGTGGAGCTACCCTGGCCAATGTTCTATGATCTTTATTTAAAAAACCATTCATCCCATCCCTAACCATCTCTCGGGCAATGGCAAGCATTCGCACTATTTCCCTTCTTGCCTGTTCAAGGGCTACTGATGGTGTATTAAGAAGGTGTTCTTCTAAATATCGCGGGCCGCCCTCGGCAATCTTATCTTCACCAGGCACCACCTTTTTAAGCACCTTCACCAACACTCCGATAAATGGCAAGAATATAATAGTATTAAGTATGTTAAATATGGTATGGGCATTGGCAATCTCTCTGTCAATAGCCGGCGGCCCAAAACTTAACAAACCAGTCAGCCACCGGATGAAATTGGTATAGAAAGGCAAAATTGAAAAAACCACCATTGTTCCGACAATGTTGAATATAATATGAACCATGGCGGTACGCCTGGCACTGACCGTCGCGCCGATAGACGCCAAAGTTACTTTTACGCAGGTGCCGATATTGCATCCCAGAAGAAGCGGTATAGCTGCCTCAAAAGAAAGACCGGCCACAGCCAGGGCCATAATCACTCCAATAGTAGCGCTGCTGCTCTGAATAATCACAGTTATAATCACCCCTGCCAACAGTGCCAAAAAAGGGTTATTGCTAAAACTGACGAAAAGACCCTCTAAGACTCCGCTTTCCCTGAGGGGGATCGTTGGCGATTTCATAAACTGAAAACCCAAAAATAGAAGGCCAAACCCCAATAGAAATTGGCCTATATCTTTAACCACCTTCCGCCTGCCAAAAAGATGCAAGCCTAAACCCACTCCAATGGCCGGCAGGGCATATTGGGTAATATTAAAGGCGATCAACTGGGCAGTAATAGTGGTCCCGATATTTGCGCCCATAATAATCCCGATAGATTGCGCCAGAGTCATCAACCCAGCATTAACAAAACCAACTACCATCACTGTGGTAGCGCTCGAGCATTGAATCAGGGCAGTAATGCCGGTCCCGACCAAAACACCCCTTAACGGACTGGCGGTTAAAAACTTAATCGTCTGGCGCAGCTTGTTTCCTGCTACCCGCTGAAGCCCGTCCCCCATCAGATGAAGCCCGTAAATGAATAATCCCAGGCCGCCGACAACACTGAATATAATATTCAAAATGTTTATTTCCATCCTGCCTGTTTTACTCCTTTAAGCCGCATTATATCGGATACAATCTGGTCATCATATTTATCAGTCAAAAGTTTTAAATCCATTTCTAAAAGCACGCCCTCTCCTCTTTCCGGCTTAATTATCTCTAAATCTCTTATCTCAACCCTGTAATCAGAGAGAACCTTTCTTATCTCGGCCAGGACGCTGGAACCGCCAGTGGTCTGCGCAGAAAGTGTTCTATACCAATCCTTCCTGATAACCTTCCATTCCAGATAACTGAAGAATAACAAACAAACCAAGACTATGACCGTTGCAAACATTGCCCCTAGAAAAAATCCACATCCCGTTGCCATCCCAATACCAGCTGCTGTCCAGAGACTGGCAGCAGTAGTTAACCCCCTGACTGATGCCCTGAACCTCAGGATTGTCCCGGCTCCTAAAAAGCCGACTCCGGTAACTATCGAGGCAGCTATTCTGCCAGGGTCTGCCTGGGCTATTCCCTGATATATGTCGGCCATATACATCGAAACCATAGTAATCAGCGCAGCTCCTACGCAAACTAGAATGTGCGTACGAAATCCAGCAGCCCGGCCATGTATCTCCCGTTCAAAACCCACCAGTCCACTTAAAACAGCAGCCAAGATTAACCGCCATATAATTTGACTATCTGATAACATATCTCACCTCAAATGAGGACATAACTCAGGAAAATTTTTACAAAATTTCCCTAAGTTATATGTCCGAATTTGATCCTGAGGCTACGACGTAGCCGAAGGATCTTTCCCAAAAATATACTCTTTTTCCCCAAACCCCAAATTTGGCACTGCGGTTAAACTTAAATCGGAAATTTCTCTTTTTTTATACCTTTTATAACACCTGTATCCTAAAACAGCTACCATTGCCGCATTATCTGTGCAGAACTGTCCTGATGGATAGTAAACCTTTATGTTTAATTCAGCGGCATCACTAATCAGTCGTTTTCTGAGCCTGCAGTTGGCAGCCACGCCTCCTCCAACAACCACCTTATCAACCCTCTTTATCTTGCAGGCCAAAAGCGTTTTAGCAACTAGAATATCTATGACCGCTTCCTGGAAACTGGCAGCAATGTCGGCAATCTTCACTTCTTCTGCAGAATGGTCTCTCAGATAATAGAGAACTGCAGTTTTTACTCCGCTGAAACTGAAATCCAAAGAGTCCCTTCCTAAAAAGGAGCGGGGAAATCTTATCTTCTCAGGATCGCCATCTTCGGCCAGTTGTTCAATAACCGGTCCTCCTGGATAAGTAAGCCCTAAAATCTTGGCTACCTTATCAAATGCCTCACCGGCAGCATCATCACGCGTTCGGCCTAACAATTCATAGTTTCCGTTATTATAAACCAGGCAGGTATGTCCACCGGAAACCACCAGACCTACAAAGGGAGAATTCGGTCTTGTCCTGTTAATAAAAGCGCTCTCTAAATGGGCCTCTAAATGATTTATTCCGATCAGCGGAATATTGCCGGCAAAAGAAAAGCTTTTGGCAATGGAAATTCCAACAAGCAGACTTCCGACCAGACCCGGACCAAAGGTAACTGCAATCAAGTCAATATCTCTGAGCTCGGCCTTTGCCTCGGTTAAAGCCTGCTTAATAGCGTAAGTTACCGCCTCTACATGAATGCGGCAGGCTATCTCGGGAACAACACCTCCAAATTTTTTGTGTAGTTTAAGGCTGGAAAAAACAATATTAGAAAGGACCTTTTCCCCATTCTTTACTACAGAGACAGCTGTCTCGTCACAAGATGTATCTATGCCCAAAACCAACATAATAAATGTCTAATTGACCTAATTGCTCTAATTTCTAATTAATGTCTAATGCCTAATATCCAATGATTAAATCTTTGTTTTTTTGGAGATTTCGTCATTGGGATTTATTTAGATCAATTAGAAATTAGTCATTTTATTTAAAAGGTAATATAATTTTATTTCTGTTTAAGCAACTCTATTGCCCGAAGCAATTGATCATCAGGAGGTGTTTCTTCTTCTTGAAGTTCTTCAACAACTTCTACCTTTTCCTCCAGGACCTCTTTATCCTCTTCCTCTTCTTTTGTCTCCAGGTCTACAAGTATATCTGGCTCAATACCAACATCATGGATACATATTCCGCTGGGGGTAAAATATTTGGCAGTAGTCAAACGTAGGGCCGAACCGTCGCTCAACGGGATCACGGTCTGCACTGAACCCTTGCCAAAGGACTTATGGCCCAACAGCATTCCTCTCTTATGGTCTCTAATAGCACCGGCGACAATCTCGGAGGCACTGGCACTTCCCTCATTTATCAAAATAATCAAGGGATAATCCCGATGCGCTCCCTGGGAGGTAGATTTAAAAACTATGTTCTGTTCGGGTCTTCGGCCACGGGTAGAAACAATCACTTCATTCCCGGGAAGAAACTTATCTGCTACCTTAACTGCCACATTTAAAAGCCCACCGGGATTATTTCTTAAATCCAGAATCAAACTTTCTATCCCTTTCCTTTCAAGCTGCTTGAGGGCCTTTTCTAATTCTCCAGGGGTCTTTTCCTGAAATTCGATAAGTCTAATGTAACCTATTTTATCTTCGATCACCTTGGCTTCTTTAACGCTCTTTATCTTTATTATAGCCCGGGTAATAGTAAACTCTAAAAGCTTCTGTTCTCCTTCCCGTAAGACAGTCAGCATGCACTGCGTGCCCGGTTTCCCCCTCATTTTTTTAACGGCGTCTATCAGGGTAATATCCTTTGTAGATTCGCCGCCAATCTTAATAATCTTGTCCCCGGCCTTTATCCCTACCTTATAGGCCGGTGTATCGTCAATAGGAGAAATTATAGTCAATAAATTATCCTTAATGGTAATAACAATACCTAAACCCCCAAACTCTCCTTTGGTCTCAACCTTCATCTCTTTATATGTATCGGGGTCCATGAACTGGCTGTGTTTATCTAAAGACGAAAGCATCCCCTGAAGGGCACCATAGATCAATTTCTGGGGATCTACTTCCTCTACATAATCTGATTGGACTATAGTTATGGTATCGGCGAGAAGCGGAAGTTCATCATAGATTGAATCCTCTTTTTCTTTAGCTATGGCTAGATAAGTAAAATTAATGGTAATAATAAATAACGCTAACCAAAGGACTATCTTTTTCTTGAACATTTATACCTCCTGATCCATTTTGGTCATTATACATTTTAATGACCAATAGAGCAAGTATTTTTTCAATGAGCACTGGACGTAAGTTTGGGTCTCATTTAACTTGCGTTAGTAAGGCCGGGGGTGTATAATAAAACTATCTTACAAAATCATAACACAGATTATCTGGTTAGCGGGTTGGCGCATTAACCGGCCAATAGGCGAACCGACTAACCAATTAATCTGTGTAATCGTTTTTAAAATGAAGCCAAAAATTGATATTACTTATGTGGCCAAGCTGGCCAAGATAAAACTAAACAAAAAAGAAAAAGAAACATTATCCGCTGAATTATTTACAATCCTCAACTTTATAAATAAACTAAACGAAATTGATACTTCAAAGACTCCTCCTACCAGTCACCCATTCTCTATCAAGAATGTATTCCGCAAAGATGCAGTCCGCCCCTCGCTTCCAATTGCCAAAGTCCGGAGATTAACTCCACAGATGAAAAACGACTTCTTTAAGGTACCCAAAGTTATAGAAAAATGAATCTATACGAATATACCGCCAGTCAGTTATTGGAATTAATAAAACACAAAAAGACCACCCCGGGAGAAATCCTTGATTCTATCCGCCAGCGGATTAAATCCACAAACAAAAAAATAAACGGTTATGTCTTAATCAACTCCTCAGCTGTCCGGCTGAGGTCTATAAATGGGAAACTTTCCGGGGTTCCAATAGCAGTCAAAGATAATATCTGCGTAGAAGGAGAAAAGACAACCTGCGGCTCAAAGATACTGCAGGGTTTTATCCCTCCCTATGACGCCACAGTTATAAAAAAATTGCGGCAGTCCGGCGCTATCCTGCTCGGGAAAACCAATATGGATGAATTCGCCTTTGGCTCCTCCTGTGAGACATCGGCCTATGGCCCTACCTTCAACCCCTGGAATCTGAAACATGTGCCTGGCGGCTCAAGCGGCGGCTCGGCAGCTGTGGTTTCGGCTGGTCAGGCCGCAATAGCCCTGGGATCAGATACTGGTGGTTCTATCCGGCAACCCGCCGCCTTCTGCGGAGTGGTCGGGTTAAAGCCCACTTATGGAAGGGTTTCCCGATACGGCCTGATCGCCTTTGCCTCCAGCCTAGACCAGATTGGACCGATAACTAAAGATGTTAGAGACGCTGCACTG
>JAUWXU010000083.1 GCA_030616145.1 Candidatus Omnitrophota bacterium
TATGCTGGAAATAGATGATGCTGGTCTGGATGAAATGGACAGAAAAATAGTTGAAAGCATTATCCGGAAATTTGACGGTGGACCGGTAGGACTAAATAATCTGGCAGTATCTACTGGAGAAGGGGCTGACACCATAGAAGAAATATACGAGCCATATCTTATCCAACTGGGATTTTTAAAAAGGACGCCTAGCGGCCGCGTAGCTACAAAACTTGCCTACGAGCATTTTAACCTGCCTCATAACGATGCTTCCCAGCGCAAGTTATGGTGAAACATCGATCGGTTATGACACCTCATACAATTTGATAATATCATGGGAGTTAATTTAATTGGAAAGATTTTAATAATATTTGGTCTGATTACGATAGCCGTTGGGATATTATTTATCTTCGCTGGCAAAATCAGCTGGTTTGGTAAGCTACCCGGAGATATCTGCCTTCAGAAAAAGAATTTCACTTTTTATTTTCCAATTACCACCTGTATCCTGCTGAGCATCGTCATTAGTTTTATTATCTGGCTGTTAGGAAGGAAATGATTAAAAGATCTGCAATTTTAGCGCTATTAATCTATGGACTATCGACTATGGCCTGCCGACCACCTGTTTATGCGATGGGCTCTCTTCCTCCTCACCAGCCAAGATATATCCGGGTAGCAGTAATCCGCGACGCACCGTCTTTAGTATTGTCCCTGCGCAGCCCCTTTCAGGTGAAGACCATGCATACCGATGAACTACTGCTGGAAGGAAAGCGATTAAAAAAGGCCCGGGTAAGCCCGGTTACTAATGGCATAAAAATTGATAAAACAGTCTTTAAAATTTACGGGTTAAAGATTGAAACCAAAAAAGAAGGAAAGATCTATTTAAACAATCGAAGATTCCGCGGCAATATAGAAATTATCAAATCGCCTGATCAGAATCTCCTGGTGGTAAATGAGATTGATGTTGAAGATTATCTTTACGGGGTATTAAGAACTGAGATGCCTTACTATTGGCCTTTAGAGGCCTTAAAGACCCAGGCAGTCTGCGCAAGGACATTTGCCCTTTATCAGAATTCAATCAATAGCAAAAAAGATTATGATTTGACCAATGACGTTTATTCCCAGGTTTATGGAGGAAGATCCAGCGAGAAGTATTGGACCAATCGTGCTGTTAACAAAACCTTCGGAGAGGTCTTAACCTATCAGGGCAAGATTTTCCCGACCTATTTTCATTCTACCTGTGGAGGGCACACTGAAAATGTTACCCAGGTGTGGGGAGGTAAGCTAGTCCCTTTAGGGGGGGTAAAAGACCCTTTCTGCAAGCGCTCCTCGCATTATCGCTGGAAAAATACAATAGAACTGAGTGAAATTCAACATAGATTATCCGCTGCCGGCTATAAGATCGGGAAGATTTCCGCTATAACTACCGATCAGAGAAATGATTCGGGCCGCGTCCAGGAAGTTACAATCAAAAGCACAAAGGGCACAATTAAAATCCCGGCAAATAAATTTCGGCATCTGGTGGGTATAAATCTGGTAAAAAGTACCAACTTTACCGTTGAAATAATTCGGTCAAAAGTGAGGTTTTCCGGCCTTGGCTGGGGCCATGGTGTAGGCCTGTGTCAGTGGGGGGCCTATTTTATGGCCCGCAAAGGTTATAACTATAAACAGATCTTAGAATATTATTATCCCGCCTCAAAAATCGAGAATATCTATTCTGACAAAGACGCGGACTAACACTAATTAGGGTATCCAACGTTAATAATTAGCGTATTATGAAACTATCAGATTTTAATTTTGATTTGCCGAAAGAACTAATCGCTCAGTACCCCTCAGAAAGACGTGGGGATTCCCGGTTGTTAGTTATCAGAAAAAATAGAAAAGAGATTTTGCATTCTTATTTTAGAAATCTTGCTGATTATTTAGACCCTGATGATTTGCTCATCTTGAATAATACCCGCGTAATTCCTGCCCGGCTGATCGGGAAAAAGGAGCTAACTGGAGGGAAAGTAGAAGTCCTTTTAACCGAAAAGATAAATAATAATTGTTGGCGCAGTCTGATTAAACCAAATTCCCGGGTAAGGACAGGAGCCACGATTAATTTTAATAAGAAAATAAAAGCAATCGTTTTAGGTTCTGACAATGATGGACAGAGAATAATTGAATTTAATTCAGTTAATGGCATCCTGCAAAAAGAATTGCAAAAAATAGGAATGATTCCTCTGCCTCCTTATATAAAGAGAACTCCCCAGCCTATCGATAGATACAGATATCAGACAATATACGCCTCTAAGTATGGTGCAATTGCTGCGCCTACTGCCGGTCTGCATTTCACCAGGGAGACCTTTATGGATTTAAAGAAAAAGGGTATAAAAACGGCCTATGTCACTTTACATGTGAATTATCCTACCTTCCGGCCCGTTCGAAAAGAAATAACAGAGCACCGGATGGGCCGGGAGTTTTTTGAAATTTCCCCGAGGACGATTCAGGCAATAAATAAAGTCAACAGGACCCGAAATCGCCTGATTGCAGTCGGAACGACTTCCTGCCGCAGTCTGGAAACCATCGGCGATAACCTTAAACCGGTAAAAAGAGATACTGACCTGTTTATTTACCATCCTTATAAGTTCAAGCTTATCAAGGCGTTATTGACGAATTTTCATCTTCCCCGGACGACACTGCTGATGCTGGTAAGTGCGTTTTGCGGGCACCGATTACTTATGAAGGCCTATCAGGAAGCGATAGACAGAAAATACCGCTTTTTCAGTTATGGCGACGCAATGCTGATAATATAGACGATGAATTTTAAAATAATATCCAGAGAAAAGAATTCGAATGCCCGGGTGGGTAGATTAGTTACTGCCCACGGAACAGTTGATACGCCTGCCTTTATGCCGGTAGGAACGCAGGCAACGGTAAAGACATTAACTCCCAGGACATTAAAAGAAGAGATATCTGCCGGGATAATTTTATCTAACGCCTATCACCTTTTTATAAGGCCGGGTATAGCAATAATAAAAAAAGGAGGAGGTCTGCACAAATTTATGTCCTGGGACGGGCCGATATTGACCGACAGCGGAGGATATCAGATTTTCAGCCTGGCTACTTTTCAGAAAATAGAGGAGGAGGGTGTAGCATTTTCTTCCCATTTTGATGGCCGGAAATTATTCCTGAAACCCGAGGATGTTATAAAAATACAATTTGACCTGGGTAGTGATATAATGATGGTCCTGGATGAATGCTTACCTTATCCCAGCCAGCGCAGCGAAGTAACCAGGAGTATAGAATTAACCGCCAGATGGGCATATCGCTCAAAAAAGGAGTTTAATCTGCTAAAAAGGGATAATTCCCGGCTGTTATTTGGCATAGTCCAAGGCGGTATATATCCGGATTTAAGAAGGC
>JAUWXU010000103.1 GCA_030616145.1 Candidatus Omnitrophota bacterium
TCACCCATAACAATCGGAACCAGGGAAAAATCTTCCAATGCCACCTGCAAAAAGGGTATCTCAACCTCTACCGAATGTTCGTCGCGATGCAGTGGCGCATAATAGGTTATGTCCTGGCCTTTATCAATTATCGTATTACAAAGCTTTCTATCAACGTGGACAATACCTAAAGGTGTTTTATAATCACCGATACTATAAATAGAAGACCCTGGATAACGTAAATGGTGACTGGGGCCTATAACCACCACTGTTTTAAACTTTCTCCCCTTAACAAGACTGTATCCCTCGGCCGCTACTCCGCCTGAATAGACATAACCGGCATGGGGTTCTACCAGACCAATCAATTTTCCTTTAATTTCAGGAGGGTCCGCCGCCTTTAAAAAATCATTTATCATCTTCTTAAGTATAACTGGATTCGATGGATAAAATGATCCGCTTACTACTGGTTGGCGAACTACTCCCCTTGAACTTTTCTCTTTTTTCTGATCTTCTCTAGACAAGGCATCTCCCGGGCAAATAGTTATTGTCAAAATAAATATTACTAACAAGGTAACAAGAAAAAGAGGTCTTTTCATGCAGTCTTTTTACGTAGAGTGCCGGTATAATCTCCCTCATTCTCTTTCAGGATAACATGACCTTCCCTGGCCAACCAGCCTAAACCCATAAGAAGAATCTCTCGAGGCTTTCCGGTCTGGGAAACCATAGATGACAACGTCATCTCTTTTTCCTTTTCTAAAAGACGCCAAATATCACCTGCTACTATTCCAATTCGGGTTATCATATTCTACCCCCCCTTTTTTTTATTATAACTCTTACAGTTAGGGCATCTTGATATATCCTGATCTCCATCTAATACATAGATGTGCGTGCAAATGGCACATTGCCAGATAGAATTCTCCTTACTGGTACTTGTTTTATCTTTTCTGGTGTAATTCGATATTAACCAGATAATCAAAAAACCAATTACTAAAATAAACAGATATATTGCAAGAGCGGTTGTCAAATCAATCCTGATCATAAAAAGAGAGCCTCACAATTCCCCACTGGTCTTGTTGATTATCCGGTTCCTCAGCAAGGGGTTGAAATCGCCATTTATTGAGGTAACTGACCATCGAAAGGTCTATTTCGGGATAGCCGCAGGAAATCAGTGGTTCAGCATATTCTACCAGACCCTCCGGGGAAAGCCAAAATTTAATCTCTATATTCAAACGAAGCTTCTCTTCCCTCAACCAATCAGGCAAAACAGGTAAAGATGGTCGATAAAAAACTTTCCTTTCCTCAACAGGCCCTTTGATCTGTCCAATTTCCGGAAAAGGTTCAGGTTCGATTGTTTTCCGTCGAAACGCTGATCGATAAGTTGGAGGCGGCATACGCTTATTTAAAATATCCGACACTCGCTGCGGAAGATTCTTATCTGCATCTCTGATTTGGACAATCCTGCGAATAATGGACCTTTTTAATAACCAGTTTTGCAAATTTAAATTATCTTTAACCAATCCCCGGGCAGGTAGATTACTAATTGAAGATGGCAAATTAATCTTCGGTTCTTTTTTAAAAATGGTCCCTTCGAGTATTGGACCTAAAAAAGAGATTGTTGGATATTCTATCTGTTTAATCTGATGCGGAAAGAGTTCCACCCTTATGCCATATATCCAAACGAGGTGCCAGGCAATAGAAATCAATAATGCCAGTTTAAAAATTCTGCTTTTAAATAAAACCATTTATTTAATCGGTTACCGGTTTTCGGGTTTCGCTAACCGCTTACCGTTCACCGCTACGGTTCTGTGGCTATACTCACCTGAGTTATACCAACATCTCTGCATAAGTCCCAGACCTCAACCACCCTGCCCAACGAAATCTTCTGGTCCGCCTTAATAAGGACGGCCCGCTCATCTTGGGCAGCCTTTTCAAGCCTGGCACTTAATTCATCTGGCGAAATAATTTCATTATCCAGGTATATCTTAGCACCGGCAGTAATAACTATAACCAGATTCCTCTCCTTAAGTGCCTCGGAAGTAATGGCCCTAGGTAATTTCAC
>JAUWXU010000098.1 GCA_030616145.1 Candidatus Omnitrophota bacterium
TAACTGCCTGATTATCTCTAAGCGTTTTAATTGGTCTCTTTTCCCGCCAGACCTTTCTGACCGTATCGTAAAGATTATCCGACGAACAAATGCTCAAATAGTTACCCTCGGCAAGCCGGTTGACCAACCTGGTGTGCTTGGAAATAGACCCTGTGCCCGGCCTCTTTCTATCCAGTTCAAAAACTATTACATAGCGGGATGCTGCCAGGGATTCTGAAATCATAGAAACACTATCGGAAGAAATCACTATTATCTGGCTCAATCCTAATATTGCCTCTGCTGTCTGGGGCGGGTTTAACTCATTGGCAACAACCAACAACTTGCATCTCTCCTGGCTGGCTAAATAATCCTTGAGGTATTTGCTAATTTCCCGGGAAGTCCTCCGGGAAGTAGTCGTCAATACCTCGGCATCCAGGGCTTCGGCTGTCCTAATTAACTCGCTGACTATCTGACTAATTCTGTCTTTAGAAAAAATATATTCTCTATTCTCGCCCCCGACAAACAGGCCGATGCGTAACTTTTTTGATAAACCAAGCCGTTTCTTAAGCCGCTCAGCCTGCTCTCTCAGACAGTCCGGATTAACCAAATTCGGGGCCCCTAGTGTAGTCAGGACGTTTTCTCTTCTTAACGGGTGATCATGCTCAGGAACAATCACCAGATTAAACCTTTTAAAACTCCACAATCCTGGTTTCATTAAGACAACATTCTTTGCCTCATTCGCCCGGGTCAAAATAAGATTCATCGCAACAAGGCCCGAGCCGGCCGAAATGACTATATCTGGGGTTTTGTCCAAATCTGCCAGTTGCCGGTAAGAATTTTTGTCCAGGCAAAATTTAACACATCTCAGGCACCTCCGGCAATAAGGAGAGGCAAAAAATGCTAAACATACTGCCAGAAATCTGAACAGACGATTCTTATATCTTAGCCTAATTATCTGAAGGGTAGAACAGGGGACGTCTCTGGCTACTGCCAATGACTGTTTCAAGTGCCCTGGCCGACCATCATCCAGCACCAGAACCGTCTTTTTTGAAGAAAAGACCCCTTCTAAAACACTATCCAGCTCATTTTGACCTTTAGTTATTTTTAACTTAATAGCTAAACAAAAAAGGTCTATTGGCAGGCGGTGGCCTTTAACAATATTCTTTAACTTTACCGCATCTTTTTCAGTCGTAATGACATTCTTTATCCCTAACCTCTCACATCGGGCAATAATATCTTTTAAATCCGCTGTTGTATACTGATAATGATCAAGAAATCTGAATTCACTAACTACCCTGGCGCCCAAGCGTTCAACCAGAACCTTGAATGAAACAGGATCGCCTATGCCGCTTAATATAGCCACCTTTTTATTCTTGATTTCTTCGAGGCCAATTTTTTCTCCGTTGATTAATCCGGATAGGTGTGAGGGGCTATGTACTGCTTCAATTATAGGAGCCAACGGATTTATCCTGCCAAGCTCCTTTTTCAAATTAGCTATATTCTGTTTATCAACTAAATCAGTCTTGGTAATAATGAACAATCTGGCCCGGCGCAGTCCGTTAAGCGGCTCCCGTAAAATTCCCCGGGGAATGAGTCTCCTATTCCCAAAGGGGTTCAAGGCGTTCACCACGACCAGGTCAATGTCTCTTTTAAGACGCCAATGCTGGAAGCCGTCATCGAGGATGATCGTATCAATTCTATATTCATCTATCGCTGCGGTACCGGCCTTCAGGCGATTCCTGCCAGCTAAAACCGGAATATCTGAAAGCGTATCTTCTAAAAATTTGTATTCGTCACGGCCATACCCCCTGGTCAAAACCGCCACCTTTTTTCCCTGAGCAGATAATTTTTCAGCCAGCATCTGAACAACCGGTGTCTTGCCTGTCCCGCCCCAGGTAATATTTCCAACACTGATAACTCGGCAATTTAAACGATACGACCTGAATATGGTATTATGATAGGCAAACAGGATGAACTTAACACCTGCGTAATAAATAACCGAAGCCACTGATAAAAAAGACCCAATGACCTTATCGATGACTGTCTTTCTTTTATCAGTGGCTAATGAATATAGATATTTCCTCATCTGTTACGGAATCTCGCCTACTTTTCGGAGGGAAAACCCGGTAAGGCCTGGACCAATGATCTCGTATATAATCGTAGCGCCCACAATTGTAGAAAATATTATCTCGCCGACTTCGGGAAAGCTGGCCTTGGCAATCAAGGCAACACCCAGGGCCACACCGGCCTGGGGAAGCAGGCCCAGGCCCATATATCTTTTTATGCTGCCGGAGGCTCCGGACAAACATCCCCCTAAATAAGCCCCTCCTATTTTACCCAGACTACGAAAGATTATATAA
>JAUWXU010000027.1 GCA_030616145.1 Candidatus Omnitrophota bacterium
ATATTGATTATCAGCGAGGCCTATGGCATATTCCCTACTTTGGTGGCCCTGGTTGTCAATGTTTTGCTGGCCGGTATTATCCTGAGATTTTCTGTTCCGATTATCAGGGCAATAGGGATATCCGGCACGCGGGCCACGTCCAAGATAAGCAGTCTGCTGCTGGCCGCATTGGCGGTGATGATGGTAAGGAAGGGAATAATAGGTATTATTGTACTTCACTCTAAGGGCTTGTTGAAATAAAAAAGGGAGGCATTGCTGTGGCAATACACCGTAAAGTTAGACAGAGAATCCACAGGATACGCGCAAGAAAACAGAAGAGGAGACGGCTCAGGGCCCATTCTGTAAATCCTGACGATCTTTTCAGTGGCGGGTTTTATGTAGGTAAGAGAAAAGACAGTTAATTGGTGAATGGTTAATTGGTAAATTCTTAAAATGAGACGGGCGCTTCTGATAGCCGTATTTATATCAGGTCTTAGCGCAATGGTGGCTCAGATCCTGGTATTGCGCGAGTTGCTGGTAACCTTTTACGGTAACGAGTTTACGATTGGGATAATTCTGGCCAATTGGGTGGTGCTGGAGGCCCTTGGCGCGTCATTTTTAGGCAGAAGGGTTGATCGGCTCAAGAACAAATTAGATGGATTTGTATGGCTTCAGATGTTTTTTTCCATTGCCTTCCCAATAGCCATTTATCTCTGCCGCACATTAAAACAAGACTTGGGAATTACCAGCGGAGAAGGACTAGGATTCAACTGGGTATTTCTTTATTCCTGCCTGATAGTTTTCCCGCTGAGCTTTTCTCATGGCGCACTGTTTAGTTTTGGGTGCAGGGTATATCATCTATTTTCTCAGGGTCAGGATAAGAATTTCCCCGACCAGCGAAAGGCCGGTGGCGCGGTCGGACGCATATATGCCAGCGAGGCCCTGGGCACGATTTTAGGAGGGATTGCCCTTACCTATCTTTTTATTCCCCGCCTTAATTCTTTCCAGACAGTCTTCATAATAGCGTTGTTGAATCTAGCTGTTTGCCTGGTGTTAGTCTATCTTTCAAGGACTTCAGGCAGGATCCTGAAGGCCGTTGCTGTAATATTACCGGCTGTGGTGTTATGCCTGGTTTTTATAGGCTGGCCGGCAAAAATTCATCAGTCCTCGATTAATAAACAGTGGAGCGGTTACAGATTGCTTGATTATCAGAATTCCATTTACGGTAATGTAGCGGTTGCTACAATGGACGGTCAGCATTCGTTCTTTTCCAATGGCGTGCCAATAATTATTACGCCCAGTCCCGACATAGCCTATGTTGAGGAGTTTGGCAACATTCCTTTGTTGTTTCATCCCCGGCCCGAACAGATACTTATTATCAATTCAGGCGCAGGCGGGCTGATTAATCAGATGTTAAAACACCCCCTGAGGCGCATTGATTATTTGGAACTCGACCCGTTAATTATCGAGATGGTCAAAAGATATCCCACCGCACTGACTGAAACCGAACTTGCTGATAAGAGGGTAGATGTCAAGAATGTTGACGCCAGGCAGTTTATTAGTAACATCTCTGATGCCTACGATGTAATCATGATTGGTCTTAGCGAACCCTCTGATTTACAGATAAACCGGTTTTTCACCGAGGAGTTTTTTTCTCTGACCAGAAAGGCCCTGAAAAAAGGCGGGATAGTGGCCTTTACCTTGCCCGGCTCAGAGACCTATCTAAGGCAGGAGCTAAAGGACCTCAATGCCTGTGTCCTCAACGGGCTTAAAAAGATATATGGTTATGTCCGGATTATTCCCGGGGACCGCAATCTGATTCTGGCGTCTGAGTGGCAGGATATAATAAAGACAGATCCTGACCTGATTGTCCAGAGGGCAGAGGAACGCGGCATTAAAACAAACATCCTTTCGCTGCCTTATCTTAACTATAGATTTCATCCTGATCGTCTAAGCTGGTTTTTAGATACACTTAAGGATGCTTCCAGCCAGACCAACAGGGACTTTACCCCCCGGGCAGTGTTCAGTTATTCTGCCTACTGGAATGCCCAGTTTTCGCCGCATCTCGGAAAGGTCCTCAGGGTCCTGGGAAATATAAACCTCAAGACAATATCTATTCTGATAGTAATCCTGGTCGGTATGGTCTTTCTGTTTTATTCGGTTAGTCCCCGGTTCAGTAAGATCGCTGTATCATTTTCTATTTTTTCCACCGGATTTTTCGGGATGCTGATTAGTCTCGTTTTGATATTCGGTTTTCAGATAGTTTACGGCTATCTCTATTATCAGATAGGGATTTTAATAACTGCGTTTATGGCCGGCATAGCCGCTGGAAGTATTTCAATGACTGCCTATCTGAAACGCATCAGAAAGGGTTATCCTGTTTTTCTGTGCCTGGAATTTTTAATAATATGCCTGGCAGTAGCGATCCCTCTGCTAATCGCTGGATTTAATCAAGCGCTGTTTTTGGTGTTTTGCTTTGCAGCTGGTTCGCTGGTTGGGGCTGAATTTCCCTTGGCCAACCAAATATATCTGAGGTCGCCGGATCGACTGGGTTCGAGTGCCGGACTGCTTTATGGCACTGATCTCCTGGGCGGCTGGCTTGCCGGGATGCTGGGGGGGATAGTATTTTTGCCTGTTTTGGGGTTGTTTAAAACCTGTCTGATAATAGTTATACTCAAGATAGGCACGTTAATAATGTTGCTTATTTCCGGCAAGGATTTAAAGGATTTAATTGTTGAAAAATAATTTCTATGGTATTATAATAAAGCTTGCGGGCTACCGCTCAAAACTATAGATTACACACTCGCCAATAGACAGACGGGGATTTACAAATATCCAAACCCACATATTTCGATGATTAAAAAACCGCGTTTTATATTCTATATTCTGATTATTACGGGAAGTCTTATTTCCACACTGCTGGTTACCGGTCTGGTCAGGAGCACTACTTCTTCCAGCGGGCTTCACGAAGCGCTTTATTGGCACGGACTTCCTGAGGGCAGGGTCCAGTGCGAACTCTGCCCCCACCGTTGCGTCCTTAAACCAGGCCAGCGCGGCCGGTGTACGGTAAGGGAGAATAAAGATGGTAAATTATATAGCCTGGTATATGGCAAGCCCTGCGCTGTCCATGTCGACCCTATCGAAAAAAAGCCCTTTTTCCACGTGGCGCCGTCGAGCAGCGTCTTTTCCATTGCGACTGTTGGCTGTAATCTCCGGTGCATCTTCTGCCAGAACTGGCAGATTTCCCAGACCAGACCCGAAGAGACCGGGCATTATGATATGGGACCTGCCGAAACCGTGGATGCGCTCACCAAAAGGGGCTGCCGGATAATTGCCTACACCTATACAGAACCCACCATATTCTACGAATATATGCTGGATACTGCCCGGCTAATCAAGCAACAGGGATTTTTCAACACGATGCACACCTGCGGCTATATAAATCCTGCGCCGCTCAAGGAATTATTGAAGTATATGGACGCTGTTAATGTGGATCTCAAAGGTTTCAATGAAACCTTTTACCGCAAGATGAGTTCGGGCCGGCTGGAACCGGTACTGCAGGCGCTCAAGACGATTAAACAGGAAGGAGTATGGCTGGAGGTAACCAATCTGGTTATACCTGGTGCCAATGACGACCCGGAAGATGTCCGAAAAATGTGCGAGTGGATAAAAGAGAATTTAGGCGAAGATACGCCTTTGCATTTTGGCCGTTTCTTTCCTCATTATAAATTGGGAAACCTGCCGCCTACTCCGATAGAGACATTGGAGAGGTCCAGACAGATAGCGCTGGATATGGGTTTAAAATATGTCTATATCGGAAATGTCCCGGGTAATCCGGCAGAGAATACCTATTGCCCGAGGTGCGGAGAACTTTTAGTAAAGAGGGTTGGTTATATAGTGGAAGAAAATAATATTATTGACAGCAAATGTAAATTCTGCGGTTATAAAATAGCCGGGAGATGGGACATGCTTGATAAGGGGGGTGAAAAATAGAGAGATGAAGGCCTTTTTAGTAGGTGTTATTTTCTTAATAGCAGTGGTTATTCTTGCCGGACTGGGATTTTTGTTTGTTCCGTTTATTTTAGTGTTGGGGTTATTTTTGAGATTTATTTTATTAATCGTCCTGGGCATTTTGGTTGTCTGGATTCTGGGTAAATTTATTATTTTTGTCTGGGAGACATTAAGAAAGAAACAGGGGAGGTGTGAAATGGTTAGACGAGTCAAGCAGATAGTGATAGCTACCGAAGACAGGCCAGGGATGCTTTCAGAGATAACTCAATTGATAGCCGGAGAAAATATCAATATTGAGGCAATCAAGGCATTTGTTGATTCCAAGGGAAAGGCAAATTTTTATATTATTACTGCTGATAATCAGAAGGTCTTATCAGTTCTGGGCTCCGGCGGCTTGTCGGGCAGAGAAGAAGAGGTCCTGGCGCTTGAGCTGGAAAACAAGCCTGGCGCATTGGGCGAAATGGCCTCAAAACTTAAGGAAAAAAAGGTGAATTTGCTGTATTGCTATGGCACTGTTGGCCAGGCCGGCAGCCCTGCCCGTTTTATTATGAAGGCGGAAAATAACGACCAGGCAATCGAGGCGCTAAGGTAATTTTAGCTCTAAAATTAAAAAGGATACATTACTATGAAGATTCAGGTAGAATTAACGTTTCCCGCAGACCTGAAGGATGAGCCGGTTCTCTACAATATGGGCCGTAATTTCAAGGTCATTCCCAATGTCCTGGAGGCCTCTTTCTCGACTGAAATGGGCTGGACAATAATTACCCTGGAAGGCGAAGAGGCTGAAATCAACAGGTTGTTTGATTATCTGAAAACGAAAAACGTTACTATAGAACGGAGGTAAAAGTTGCGTCCCTTTCTTGATAGAACCTTCCGGGCAGTTTCCATTCCTTTCTGTTGTGATGCGTGGAGGTCTTTAATAAATAGGAGTAAAAATGTGATTAGATTGAAAACAATCCAAAAAATCTGTATCCTTATTTTGTTATTTTTGATTTCTGTTCCATTATATGCCCAGGATGATATCGTAAAAAAGAAAAACTTTTGCATGATATACTTTACCGGTATAGGCTGCAGCCGCTGCAAAAATTCCGACCCCCCTTTGTTGAGCATTTTGCCGGAAGAGCAGTCTTCGGTCATTATAGTCGAGTATGAAATGTACAGGGAGAGGAAAAACGCCTCTTTGATTTCTGTTTATAATTCCAATTACGGCTGCGGCATGGGTATACCTCTTTTAATTTTCAGCAAACAGGAGTTTATGCCCGGCGACCGGGAAATTTTGGGGGCTATTGCCGGCAGGAGTTTTGATTTTAATGGACTTTCCCTGCCTGATGGTTCTTCCCGTGATTTTAACGCTGTGGATATAACCACGCTGGGCGGCAGACCCAAGATATGGAGGGATGGAAGGATTTTGATTTGTAATGGGGAGAAGGGCAACAGTGATTTATTAAAGGAATTGCTGTTGAACGATGATTTGCCGGCTGTCTTGGAAAAGGCCGAGTTTGAAAAAGTCGAGCCGGAACCGGTCTTATTTTCTCAAGGTAGGGTTGAATTTGAAAATGCCATCAAGATAGACGATTGGATTTTTCAGTGGGACAGAAAAAAGGAGACAAAAAGCTTTTTATTTTATCCGGAAGATAGAAATAGATGAAAAAGATTTTAATTATCATAGCCGTAATTTTATGCCTGGTTAGTATTTTTCTGCTGGCCAGAGGAGTTCCGCAAGATTATCTTAAAAGAATCGAGATAACCCTATCCCTCCCTTTAATTACTTTCCTCATTGCCATAGTTGACGGATTTAATCCCTGCACTATATGGGTATTGAGCTTTTTACTGGTTTTGCTTACCTCGGTTTCTTATTCCCGGGAAAGGCTGTTTATTGTAGGATTTTCTTTTTTAGCCGTTGTGTTCATCATCTATTTTTTATTTATGGCTGCCTGGCTTAATCTGTTCTTGCTGCTCGGATATGTCAGATTTTTAAGGATAACCGTGGCTATAATTGCATTGGCTGCCGGCCTGATCAACTGCAAGGAACTTTTTCTATTCAAGAAAGGTCCCAGTTTGATGATCAGTTCAAAGGGTAAAATCCGGATAGTCAAAAAGATCGAAGATATGAAGGAGATTATTAAAAAAGGTTCTCTACCTTCATTGATAATTTCTTCGGTGGGCCTGGCTGCGTTTGCCTCTCTGGTTGAGATTCCCTGTACCGCCGGCTGGCCGGTACTTTATACCAAGATCTTGTCAGAAAAGGTGCTTCAAAGAAACATCCTTTTTTATGCTTGTCTGTTATTTTATAATCTGGTATATATAATACCGTTGTTTATTATCATGATTGTGTTTATTTATTTTTTAAAGGGCAAGAAGTTGACCCAGCGGCAGGGACAGATTATTAAATTTGCGGGAGGTTTCTTGATGATTGCCCTGGGAATAATTTTACTGGTGAACCCTGGTATTTTAGGCCTGCGGTATTAGTTTGATAGTAAATTTTACAAAAGAAGGCAGGATATAATGCCGGAAAGATCCGAGAAGGCAAAGCGCTTCCAGAGGCCAGGCAAAAAAATACTTGACAAAAGTTTTTTATTTGGTATACTTTGTGAAAAAGGGCACAAAGTCTGTGATTATCGTTACAATCTCTGAATAAAAAGATGTCGCCTAATAAAAAAATCCCTGAGGGAGCAATCTCCCGTCTTTTCGTTTATCTGCGAGAGCTCACGGAATTAACAAAGTTAAATATCCGCACCATATCCTCTGCTGAATTAGGCGAAAGGACAAACCTGAATGATGCCCAGGTGAGAAAAGACCTGGGCTATTTTGGTCAGTTCGGCGTCAGTGGCGCGGGTTATAACACAGAGGAACTTAAGACGGCATTAGAAAAGATACTGGGCAAGGACAAAATCTGGAATGTGGCGGTTGTAGGAGCGGGACACCTGGGTTCTGCTCTTCTGAATTATCCAGGATTTAAGGAGCGTGGACTCAATATTGTAGCAGCCTTTGATGCGGATGCCAGAAAAATAGGCAAGCGGGTAAAAGATGTCACCATTCAATCCATAGACGAGTTACCTAAAGCAATTCAAGAGAAGAAGGTATCCATCGGCATTATTGCTGTGCCGGCGAAAGATGCCCAGGAAGTGGCAGGTAAGTTAATCAAAGCGGGTATCAAATGTATTTTAAATTTTGCTCCGGCGGCATTGATTGTGCCGGAGAGTGTTAAGGTTAAAGATGTAGACTTATCAAGAGAACTGGAGACGCTCTCTTATTTTTGGTCAATAAAAAGACTGCTTAAATGACGAAATATATTTCTAACGATAATCTAATTAAACTGCTGGACGCATTAAAGTCGGACTATGAGGTTTTTGTCCCTGTTAAAAAGAATGATCGGCTTTTTTATAAAAGATATACTCAATTTTCGGACGATATTGTAATCGGCGAGGTAAGATCATCTGAGCCGCTGAAAGCATTTTTCTCGCGGGCAAGAGAAGTAGTGGCTGAGGGCTTTGAAGCTGACATCCCTCACTCAGGCGATAGACCATTTGCCATTGTGGGGGTAAAAGCCTGCGACTCAAAGAGTTTTAAGATCCAGGACCATGTATTCAAAAACCACGATTACCCGGACCCTTTCTATATTAAGGCGCGCCAGGAAAACCTGATCATCTCTGCGGATTGCACCTGCGCTCTTGATAGCTGTTTCTGCCTGGCAGTAGATGTTCAACCTTACCCGCGAGAGGACTTTGATATCAACCTCTCTTCTGTTAAAGATGGATTTGTTGTAGAGGTTGGCTCAGAAAAGGGCCGCACACTTGTTGATAGACATTCTTCACTTTTTGAAGACGCGAAAGAGGAATCTGTTTCGGAAAGGGACAATCAGCGAGATAAGGTTGTT
>JAUWXU010000038.1 GCA_030616145.1 Candidatus Omnitrophota bacterium
GCTTCCTGCAACTCACTGCGGTCAATAATGCTTATGCTACCCGGTGGCTCTGCGAAATCAAGGGCATCGACTAGTAATATCGTATCCGGCTGATATTGAACAATCTTTTCCAGATAATTCTCCGGGGTCTCACCCGCATCGAGCAATAAGAATCTTCCATCCTGCGGAAAACTTCCTTTAAGCATCCGTATCAGTTCCGGGCCCAGGCCATCGTCACCGCGAAGAATATTCCCGATACCGACAATAACAACCTTTTCTTTTAATATGCCTTTAAATATATTCTCCATTTTATGTTTAAAATATAAGGAATTTCTCTACTCTTTAGTAGTGAGTGTGGTTTCTCTTCGGCAACGGGCACAGAGAATCTTAATCCTGTCAGAGCGCCCCTTATCCCTCAACACCGATATAATGTTTTCATCTACAATTCCCAGTCTTCTAAGGTGAGATAGATACAAGGTGGGACTTGAAAAAGCGAGTTCTCCTATTCTTTCGGTTATCCACTTTAGATGGTCTTTACAAGCTATTGCCGAGCTGCATATCTCGCAAATCTGCAATTCTTTTTCAATAGTCTCATAGGCCTCTTTTCTGTTAAAAAAGGAAAGTTCCCACTGATTGGATAATTTAATGCCCTGCTGGTCAGCGATACAGATGGCCTCGCACTGACCGCAGAAAATACAGACATCCGTATAATGGATCATTGTTCTCTGGGAAATTCCTTTTTCATCAATTATATCTTCATGGGCGATTGCCCCTGAAGGACAAATCTCTTCGCAGGCCAGGCAGCCAACGCACTTGTCCTGGTCAAATTCAGGCTGGCCCCTGAAATTCGGATGCGGCTTATGCGGCAGCTTAGGAAATTTAGACGTATAAGGCCCTTTGAACAGCGCCTTTATCGCCTCTCCTAGCTCTCTTAACTTCGGAAGTTTCATTTTTCCACTTATAGTTTACAGCCCGCCTTCCTTGTCCTCGGCATACCTATCCACAACGCTCCCCTTCCACAATTTTACTCCAGATCTGTGCGCCCCTCTGGCAATAGCGTGGGCGGAAACAGGAGCGGTCAAGACCAAAAAGATGATGCATAAAAGTGATTTTATGCCGGCAGCTGTGGGTCCTAACATCAAAAATACGCCAAACAATATGCTGCATGTGCCTAAGGTCACGCATTTAGTAGAAGCCTGAAGACGATTATAGACGTCAGGCAGTCGAACCAATCCCAAACAGCCAAAGAAATCAAAGGTGAGTCCAATGCCAATAAGAATTATCCCAATTGTCTCATTCATAATTCTCTCTCCGAATTCATAACTTTTTTATCTGGGTAATCTGTGGTTTTATTCATCAAGGTCCCTTCCTTCTAAATATTTCGCCAATGCCAGTGTTCCGATAAAACTCTGCAGCGCCCAGACTATGCCTATATCTATATACCAGCTGCGGCCTGTGGGAATACACATAAGTGCGCAAAATCCCACAATCAATATTCCCAGTATATCAATGGCCACAATCCTGTCCGGCGCTGTTGGTCCCCGCAATATACGGTAAAGACATAAAAATGCGGATAAAAAAAGTATAATAAGACAGCGGCTAAAAAGTGGCACAAAGGGGAGGTCAGGATGAAAAAGAATCTTTATCGGATAAAATGTTATCCCCGCCAAAACACCTAATATAACGAACATGCCTATCAACCACCTGACTATTTTCATCCGATTAGAACTCTTAATTTTATTCATGTCCATTTTTTAGAGAAGTCTTCTACTCAAAAATTCTTCTTAAAATCCGCTCAAAGCGTTCCACTATTATGCTGGTTGCCCTTTCAACATCCTTATCCTTTACGTCTATCCAGTGAACGTAGAGAAAACCCCTTTCCTTATCTATATCCACGCTTAATGTCCCCGGGGTCAAGGTAATAGAATTGGCCAGAAAGGTCAAGCCCGTATCCGATTTCAAGCTTGTCTTCACCTTAACAATGCCTGGATTTATCGGCAGGTCTGGACGGATAATCCTTATGATAACATCTATATTTGCCTTGATACATTCCCAGATAAACATCGGTAGATAATAAAAAAACCAGACATATCTTCTAAACTGGATAAAATGCTTGGGCCTGCTGGTAAACATATCACCGGTCATAAAGGCTACAAAGCCGGCAACTAAAATCCCCACTAAAAGGTGCTGGAAAAAATCTTGCCCGTCAGCCGGCCAGCTCAAAAGCAGCCACACAAAAAGACCCAGAATAAACAAGACAATTTTACTTTTCATTTTATACTCTCAAAGGTAACAGCAGCATAATCTTGTCCAATAGATAAAGCATCTTGCGCCATCTTAAGAAATACTTCCCTTATCCCGGGAAGTAAAAGCGCGCCTGTCGCTATACAGATTAAGGCCAACATAACCATAGATAATTTCATCGTAAATGGGACTTCCAGAACACCCTTCCATTTATCTTTTAAACTCCCCAGGAAGGCGTATCTTTGCAGTTTCAGATAATATCCCAGGGTGATAATGCTTACTAAAATGGCAATCAAGCCCAAAATAGTATGGCCGCTTTTTATGGCGGCGAAGACAATAATCAATTTGCTCCAGAAGCCGCCTAAAGGTGGTATCCCGGATATAGACATTGAACCAATCAGGCTTGTGGTGCCGGTTAAAGGCATGCGCGCATTTAATCCGCCCATCTGCCTTAAGTCCCTGGTTCCTGTGGAATATTCTATTGCCCCGGAGTTTAAGAAAAGAAGCGACTTAAATATGGCGTGATTGAAGAGATGAAAAATTGCCCCCAATAAAGCCAGCGGGGTGGCAATTCCTAAAGCTAAAACTATATATCCTATCTGGCTGATGCTGGAATAGGCCAGCATCCTTTTTATATCGGACTGTCCTATGGCCAGAAGTCCTCCTGCTACCATAGATATGGTTCCTAAGGTCAGCAGGATATTCAATATTGAAGGAGCTATTCCTAACACATTGAAAAATATTCTCATCAAGGCATAGATACCCAAGACCTTAATCAAAAGTCCGGAAAGCATAGCGGAAATCGGCGCTGGCGCTGAAGGGTGGGCATCGGCGAGCCAGGCATGAAAGGGCATTATCGCAGCTTTAATACCAAATCCCACCAGAAATAGTACCGAGACAAAGGGAACTAATTTGCCTGGCCCATCGGCAATCAAGACCCGGCCCATATCGGCCATATTTAATGTGGAGGTAAAGCTGTATAAAAGGGCAATTCCCAGAAGAATAAATAACGAGGCGAGCTCTCCCACGACCATATATTTAAATGATGCCTCCAGTTCCTCCTTTTCAATTCCAAAGGCCACCAGGGCATAGCTGGCAATGGCGGCAATCTCTAAAAAGACAAACAGGTTAAACATATCTCCGGTAATAATCACGCCGTTCATACCCCCGAGCATCAGCATAAACAGGGTATAGAATTTCCATTTGGCGGTATATTTTTCCATATAGCTTATAGAAAATATAGTAATCAAAAAGGCGGTCAGATTGACCGTGACCAACATAAAAGAGCTTAAACCATCCAGGACCATAGAAATGCCTATCGGAGGAATCCATCCGCCTACTTTATATACCTGAACGCCGGCTCCTTTGACTAAAAATATAGCACCTACGGAAAGAACTGTTAAAAGAAGCGTCCCTGAATTGGCTAAGATATCAGGAAGCCCCTTTGTCCTCTTACCTAAAAGAGAGATTAAAAATGCAGTGCCCAAGGGCACAACTACAAATAGAGGAACAATGTTCAACCTTTCAGTCTCCTTATCTCGGTGATATCAAAGGTCTTGTATCTATCATAAATCCGCATTGCGATGGCTATAAGCAAGGCAGTAGTGGCCAGCCCAATAACAATAGCGGTTA
Organism: Candidatus Omnitrophota bacterium; assembly: GCA_030616145.1. GTDB lineage: Bacteria > Omnitrophota > JAUWXU01 > JAUWXU01 > JAUWXU01 > JAUWXU01. Next base: position 3,856 of record JAUWXU010000038.1, read on the forward strand.
AGACCAGGGCCTGCGGAAGAGGGTCAACCATATTTTTTATGGTCTGACCTGCAGCAAGAATTGGTGCCCTACCGGCAAAGCGATAACCGAATAAAATAAATACCAGATTTACTGAATACTCTATTATTATTAAACCAATAATAATCTTAATCAGGTTTCTTTTTACCAGGATACAATATAATCCGATAGAAAAAATAATAAAACATAAAAAATAGACCATTATTTTTCTCCTTTAGACTTTACCTTCAATAATACCAGAGCCGTAAAGATAGCAAAAAGACCCGCCCCCACCTTAAGAGAGATAGCGATATTACACAAAGGGATAATGCCGCTGCTAAAAAGGTTAAACGGGGTGCCTTTATCGACAAAAAAGTTCAAAAAGAAATATCCGCCCACAAAACCAAAGATAGCGATGGCAAGAAACATAACTGCCCCGATACTCTCAAATAAACCGGCTATCGGTCGAGAGACCTTCTTTAAAGCTACCTCTCTTCCAAAGGCCAACATCAGATGGATAAATGAGAGGGCAATAATCACTCCTCCGGCAAATCCTCCTCCGGGCGTGAGATGTCCGTGCAGCACTATATAGATGCCGTATAAAAGTATCAGTCCCACGGTGAGCCGGGTAATGGTCTTGACAATTAAGGTCATACCTTTGTGTTCTTTAATCATTCTCTTTTATAACCTCATCTTTTTTCTTTCGGCCGATTCGGCGCAAGACTGCCAACACACCGATTACTGCGGTAAAAAGCACTGTTGCCTCACCCAGGGTATCATAAGCGCGGAAATCTAAAATCACCGAACTTACTAAATTACTGGCCCCGGTCTTTGCCTGTCCGGTCTGGATATAATTTTGGGCCACCCTCATCAGGGGCTCACCAAATTTAGGTAGCTCCTTTAAGGCAAGATAGGCGAAAAAGAGAAATGTTCCGATGAATATCAAACTCACTATTGTAGTAATAAATCCCCGCATATCTTTAGTCGATACGGTATCTCTTTTCACCGTAGCTTTAATTAAGATAACCAGGCAGACGATCTCTACTGCCAATTGGGTGATAGCCAAATCCGGTGCCTTTAGGATCAAAAACGCTACCGATAAAGCCAACCCCGCTGCGCCCACAGCAACAACTGAGGAAAGCAGATCCTTTATCTGCACCGCAATATAGGAAGCGGCAATCATAAATAGTAAAATTAGGTATAATCCGATCATTGTTTTTTTAAACCCTAGATGTTATCTGTGGTTTATTTCAATAGAACAAAAAATAGAATCACAGCCCCCAGCAATATCCAGATAAGATAGGTAGTCAAAATCCCGGTATGGATAAAACGCAATATTCTGGTAAACAAGAGGCATAATCTCTTTAACTGCTCATAAATATCAAATACCCGGTGCTCTGCCAACTGATAAACTCTATTTAATAGGGAAAGATCTTTTATGGTATTATAAAATTCTACTCCCGAGACCCTCATAGAAGGATGCTCTTCCAGCTCTTCTCCGCCCACAAATGCGCCGGTTTCTCTTTGGGTCTTGCTAATCCCTCCCAGAAAATAAATAATCCCACCGATTATTATGCCCACCAATATCAACAAAGTGGCAAGACCGGCACTCCATGTTCCAATATAGGCAATGCTACCTTTGACGCTGGGGATGATAAATAGTCTTATTGGAATCCTATAAGCAAACACTCCAAATATAACACACAGCGTTGCCAATATAACCGTGGGTATCCACATCGTCGGACTAGTTTCTTTAGGACTTTGCGTTTTGAACTTTGAGTTTTGATCCTTCGAGGGTTGGCCCAAAAACACCGCGTGGGTTGCTTTCATAAAGCTGGCCAAAGTCAGGGCTGAGCCAAACATCGCTGAAATTAACCAGATTACCCAAAGTCCGGAGCCGGTTTTTCCTGATTCAATCACGCCCTGATAGATCATCCATTTGGAAACAAAACCGTTAAAAGGCGGAACTCCTGATATTGCAAATGCCGCTATCAAAAATGTGATAAATGTAATCGGCATAATCTTGGCAAAACCGCCCAGTTTTCCTAAATCAGTTGTCCCGGCTTTTTTTTCTACTGCTCCAGCGGATAAAAACAGGCAGGACTTATAGATCGCATGGTTGACCATATGAAATAACCCACCGGCAATTCCCAGAGGATTTCCCGTACCAATCCCTAACACCATATATCCCACCTGGCTGACCGCATGATAACCTAAAAGCCTCTTTAAATCATGCTGGACAAGGGCCATCATTACCGCAGCTACAATCGTAAAGCTTCCCACCGCCATCAAGACCGTATTCATCGCCAGATTCATCTGGAACATATCCATCGATATTCTGGCCAGAAAATATATCCCCAGAAGTTTATCCAAAGAGGCAGGTAAATATGCGGTAACCGGAGTTGGCGCATCTTCAGCAGTATCGGGAACCCAAGTGTGTAAAGGCATCGCCCCGGCCTTGGCAAATGCGCCGGCAGCAAAGCAAAGATAGGCAAAGACTGCTAATTTATTGTCTAAGGCTATATTCATCTTATCCATCTGGAGTGTTCCTGTGAGATGCCAGACAAAAGCCAAACCCAGAAGTATCAGGGCATCTGAGCCACCAATGATGATAAACGCCTTTTTGGCTGTATGAGGAGTATTTTTTTTCTGTCCAAAACCGATTAACAAATATAGAAGCAGCCCTAAAAATCCCCAGAATACTATGAACCAAATTAGATTGTTGGAATAGACAGCTCCCAGG
>JAUWXU010000057.1 GCA_030616145.1 Candidatus Omnitrophota bacterium
CTTTGTCCTATCTGGGAGTAGTTATCGCCATTCGCGGCCAGGACGAACTTAATCTGGTTATTCCTTACATTAAATTTAGCCGCCAAAATAGTGTAGAGCAGCTCATACTTTTGGATACCAGTGTGATAATCGACGGCCGCATAGCTGATATATGCAAGACCAAGTTTATTGAAGGTAAGTTCGTTATTCCCCGATTTATCCTTAAAGAACTTCAGGCAATAGCCGATTCTTCAGATAGCCTGAGGCGGAATCGTGGGCGCCGAGGCCTGGATATTCTGAACAAGATTCAGAAAAGCACAAATATCGGCGTGAAAATCCACGAAGCAGATTTTCCCGAAGTTCCTGAGGTGGATAGTAAGTTGGTTAAACTGGCCAAGATCTTGAATGCCAAGGTATTTACTAACGATTATAATTTGAATAAGGTCGCCGAGCTTCAGGGAGTGGTTGTTTTAAATATAAATGAACTTGCCAACGCTCTTAAACCGATAGTTTTGCCCGGTGAGATAATGAAGGTTAAAATAATCAAAGAAGGCAAGGAGCATGGCCAGGGTGTTGCCTATCTTGATGACGGGACAATGATAGTGGTAGATAACGGCAAGACCAGAATAGGCCAGACCTGCAAGGTCTGCGTTACCAGCGTGCTTCAAACTCAGGCCGGCAGAATGATTTTTGCCAAACTGGAGAAAGAGTGACAAAGGTTACAGCAATAGTTCCGGCGGCCGGGAGAGGCCGCAGGATGTCCACAAAACTGGCTAAGCCCTATCTGATGTTGAACGGCAAGCCGATATTGGTTCATACCTTGCAGGCCCTGGAAAATATATCCCTGATCGAAGAGATTATAGTTGTCGTATCCACCCCGGATAAACCTGTCTGCCAGAGAAAAATAATAGATAAATATTCTTTTAAGAAGGTAAAAGATGTCGTGGAAGGAGGAACGAGTCGGACTCAATCAGTCTATAATGGGCTGAAAAAGGTAGACCCCCAATGTAAATTGGTCTTGATCCATGATGGTATTCGTCCGTTCATAACTGAACAGACAGTTAAGCAATTGGTCAAACAGGCAGATATTTTTGGTGCAGCGATCAGTGCTATTCCCGCTATTTGCACTATAAAGGAAATCAACAGAGATATGTTTGTCAGAACGACTTTGTCCCGGGATAGATTATGGATGGTCCAAACCCCCCAGGTTTTTAAAAGGAAGTTGATTTATCGGGCCTATCAGAGGGCCGATCATAATCGGACTGTTGCTGTGGATGACGCCGTTTTGGTGGAACGGATCGGCCATAAGGTTAAAGTAGTTAGGGGAGAGACAGATAATATTAAGATTACCACGCCAGAAGACCTGATTGTGGCGGAGATGATATTAAAAAGAAGAGGATGAGGTAGGAGTAGCTATGCGTGTTGGTATTGGTTATGACATTCATCGCCTGGTTAGCCGGAGAAGGCTGATGATCGGTGGGATTGAAATCCCTTATATAAAGGGTCTCGAGGGACATTCGGACGGGGATGTACTCCTGCACGCTATCTGCGATGCCATTCTCGGTGCCCTTGGGGAAGGTGATATAGGTCAGCATTTTCCCGATGATCAAGCCCTCTATAAGGATATTTCAAGCGAAAAGTTGTTGAAAAAGGTCTTCCTGATTGCGACAGCAAGGAATTTTCAAATTGAAAACATAGATGCTATAGTGGTGGCTGAACAACCCAGATTGTCACCGTTCAAAGAAAAGATCGAGATAAAGATTTCTCAGACGTTAGGTCTAAGGAAAAACCGGGTAAATGTTAAGGCCACCACCAATGAGGGACTGGGTTCTATCGGCAGAGAGGAAGCCATCGCCAGTTACGCCGTAGTTAGCTTAAAGAAAAAGAAGAAAAGATAAAAGCGGTTAGCGGTGTCAAGATAACCGTAATTCGACAACCGCTAGATCCCTTGCCGGTCGGGTTTGAAAAAATAATGAAGAGGTATTTTGTTACTTACAGGCATAACGCATGACGCATAGCGAAATGGTCAGAGTCCGTTTTGCTCCATCTCCCACAGGATATTTGCATATCGGCAATGCCCGAACAGCCCTTTTTAACTGGCTTTTTGCCCGCAAACACAAGGGCAGTTTTATCCTTAGGATTGAAGATACTGATATAGCCAGGTCCAGGAAAACCTATACCCAACAGTTGAGGTCCGACTTAAGATGGTTGAAGCTGAACTGGGATGAGGGTCCGGACATTGGGGGTGGGTTCGGACCTTATAAACAGTCCAGCCGATTAAACATTTATCGCCGGGCAGCCGAATCTCTGCTTAGAAAAGGAAAGGCCTATCGTTGTTATTGCAGTGAGGAGGAACTGGAGGCCAGAAGAAAAGAGGCCTTAAGACAAGGCCGACCGCCGCGATACGACAATCGGTGCAGGAATTTGACTTCCCGCCAGATAGCTGATTTTGAATCTCGGGGTATAAAAGCGTGCCTGAGATTTAAAGTTCCCGACCGGACTATTATCTTTAATGACTTAGTCAAAGGCGAGGTCAGTTTTGACCTAGGTCTGGTTGGCGATTTCGTTATTATGAAATCCGATATGCAGCCTGCCTTTAATTTTGCAGTAACAGTTGACGATTGGCTGATGAAGATAACTCATGTGATTCGCGGCGAAGACCACATTTCCAATACGCCCCGTCACCTTCTTTTATTTGATGGACTGGGAGTCAAGGCCCCGGCCTTTGCCCATATGCCGATGACCCTTGCCTCGGGTGGCACTAGATTGAGCAAACGGGCAGGGGCAATGTCGATAGCGGAGTATCGTCATTTAGGTTATCTGCCTGAGGCACTGATAAACTATCTGGTGCTTCTCGGTTGGTCTCCCAAGAATGACAGGGAAATTTTTTCCCGGGATGAACTGATAAAAGAGTTTGACCTTTCCGGGATAACAAAGGCCAATGCTGTATTTGATGAGAAGAAACTCAGGTGGTTCAGCGGGCAGTATATCAGGAAGGTAGACCTGGACAGATTGACCAACCTGGCAATCGGTTATTTAAAAAGAGAAGATTTTATCAAGGGAGCGATTAGCGAAGAAAAATATGAGTGGATTAAAAAGATTACTGCTGCAGTGCGCGACCATTTAAGTTGTGTTTCGGAAATTGCTGATTATGCGGATATATTTTTTAAAGACAGGATTGAGATCGCAGATAATGAAAGAGGGATCATTGAGGGCCAGCAGGGCCAGGAGGTTTTGAAGGCAGCAGTTGAGGTTTTAGAGGAACTGGATGAGTTGACCAGCAGTAATGTTAGCCGGTTTGTCAAGACTCTGCAGGATAAAACCGGGGTCAAAGGCAAGAGTCTTTATTTGCCAATCAGGATAACTATTACTGGTAAGGCCCACGGCCCGGAATTAAATTTGGTCCTGCCGATTTTGGGAAAAAAGACATGTCTTGAAAGAATAAAGAGAGCTATAAAAATTGCATATTAATAATAAGGAGAATTGAAATGTTCTTATTGAGCGTAGTAATATTAGTCATATCAGCAATAGTTTTATTTCTATTGTTGATAGCATTAATTTTTCGCGGAGAAGTCAGGGCTGTCTTTGAACGTGACCCCGCGGCAGTAAGTTTCTGGGAGGTTTTGCTTACCTACTCAGGATTGCACGCAATTATTTCTCACCGGATTGCCCATTTGCTTTTTAAATGGCACATTCCGGTTTTGCCGCGCTTGATATCTCAACTCAGCCGCTTTTTCACCGGCATTGAGATACATCCCGGAGCCCGAATCGGCAAGGGATTTTTTATTGACCATGGTATGGGCGTGGTTATCGGAGAGACCACAATCATTGGAGACAATGTTACCCTTTATCAGGGTGTAACCTTGGGCGGGACAGGCAAAGAAAGAGGCAAGCGTCATCCCACAATAGGTGACAACGTGGTTGTCTCCACCGGGGCAAAGGTGTTGGGAAACATTAACATTGGCAACAATGTTAACATTGGAGCCAATGCAGTAGTTATCAGATCAGTACCCGATGATTGCACGGTAGTGGGCGTACCAGGAAGAATTGCCAAAAAGAAGGGTGTCCGCGTGCCAGGCATTAATCTGGATCACACCCATTTACCCGACCCTTTAGCGGAACGCCTGGAACACCTCCAGCATGAAGTGGATATAATAGAAGAGCACATAGAGAAATGGCATAAGCAACAGTCGGGAGAAGAGAAATAAAATAGATCCTAGATACTAGTTTTCCAAAAATAAATGCACTTTTTATCAATATCTAGCATCTAGTATCTGATTGATATTATGTTACGTTTTTACAATACCCTTACCAGGAAAAAAGAGAAATTTATCCCGGTCAGTAAAGGAAAGGTGGGGATGTATACCTGCGGTCCCACTGTCTATGATTATGCCCACCTGGGTAATTTCAGGGCCTATATATTTGAAGATATTCTCAGGCGTTTTTTAAAATATAAAGGTTACAAGGTAACCCAGGTAATGAACATTACCGACATCGACGACAAAACAATAGCTGGCGCCAAAAAGGAAGGTATTAAACTTGCTGAATTCACTAAAACATATATTACCGCCTTTTTTGAGGATTTAAAGACTTTAAATATTGAGCCCGCTGAATATTATCCCCGGGCCACAGAACACATTGACGATATGGTTGGTTTGATAAAGAAAATATTGAATAAGGGATTTGCCTATCGGGCGAATGGTTCAATCTATTTTCGCATTCAGAGTT
>JAUWXU010000084.1 GCA_030616145.1 Candidatus Omnitrophota bacterium
CCCGTAAAGTAAAAACAGTCAAGGTCGATAATCTCCGGCTGGCCTGATAAAAGGCGGTAAACGGTCCATATCTTAAAGTTACTATTTCATCGGAAGGAGTAATTCCTATCAGAGCTATCATCGATGAATGACCCCAGATATCTTTCATCTCTTTCACCCTGGGCAAAAGGACTACCTGAAATATCTCTTTGTCTCTCTGAACAGTCAGAGTCAAATTACCCTCAACTCTTTTATGGATGATCTCGGTCAACTCCTCCCAATATTGTACGGGTTTATCATCAATAGCTATAATCTTATCACCCCCTGCCAAGTGATGTGCCTGGGCTGGAAAACCTTCAATTATTCCTCCAATTTTGGAAGTTATGGTCGGACTGCCAATTACAAAAATAAAAAAGAAAATTAAAAATGCCAATACATAATTGAAGATAGGACCAGCAGCCACTATCAACAGTCTCCTAAAAATCGGTTGAGATAAAAATTCTCCTTTGGTCTTTCCTAATTCTTCCCGTGGGTCATCGCCAGCCATCTTGATATAGCCGCCAAAAAGGACCAGGCATATCGAATAGCGGGTATCTCCTTTTTGAAAACCCCAGATTTCGGGGCCGAACCCCATTGAAAACCTCTCTACCTTAACCCCGCATCTTTTAGCCATCAGAAAATGACCAAACTCGTGGGCCAAAATTATACCGCTAAATACAAGTATTACAGCAATTGCCCCTAACAAAATTTTCTGACCTCCTGGCGCGCCCACTTATCTACTTCTAATATATCGCCGATTGCTACCCCGTGCCGGGCAGAATGGGACGCCATTAATTTTTCTATAATCCTGGGGATATCTGTAAATTTAATCTTGTTATCCAGAAAATAACCAACCAGTTCCTCATTGGCTGCATTTAAGACAACCGGCATAGTTCCTCCTGTCCTCGCCGCCTGATAAGCCAGACCCAGACAGGGAAATCTATCCAGATCTGGAGAACTAAAAGAAAATTGCTTCAACTGGCTGAAATCGAGACTGGCTAACTTACTAAAAAAACGGCGGGGGTAACTCAAGGCATATTGAATAGGTAAATACATATCAGTAACTCCCATCTGGGCGATTATTGAACCGTCTATAAACTCTACCATTGAATGGATAATTGCCTCGGGATGGATAACTATCTCTATTCTATCTATATCTATGTTAAAAAGCCAGCGGGCCTCGATTACCTCAAAACCTTTATTCATAAAAGTGGCAGAATCTATGGAAATCTTGCTGCCCATTTTCCAGCGGGGATGGTTGAGTGCCTGCTGGGGAGATACTGCAGAAAAATCCGAACTCTTTAAATTAACTAAGGGTCCGCCGGAGCCGGTCAATATAATTCTTTTCACTTCCTGCTGTGAATCTACCTTTTTCTTTGGCGGGAGGAAGCCGTTTGCGTGAACATTCAGACACTGAAAAATAGCACTGTGTTCTGAATCAAGCGGTAAAATCCTTATGCCCTTTTCCTCGGCCTTTCGGACAATCAATTCTCCGGCCATAACCAGGGTCTCTTTATTGGCCAGGGCTATTTCTTTACCGTGTTCAAGGGCAGACAAAAGAGGAAGCAGACCTGAGCTGCCGACCATTGCCAAAACCACCATCTGGGCTTTATCGTATCCAGACATCTCGGCCAGGCCCTCTTCGCCGGCTAAAATCCTTACTCCTGCACCAGAGGAAGAACTTACTCTGAGGTCAGAAATAAGCTGTTTGAGCTGACCAAATTTATTCTTATCAGCAACTGCTATGACCTCCGGCCTGAATCTACGGGTCTGTTCGGCTAAAAGTTCAACATTAGACCGACAGGCAAGTCCGACCACATTAAACTCAGCTGGAAAGTCCCCTATCACCCTTAATGTCTTTCTGCCGATAGAACCGGTTGAACCTAAAATGATTATGTTTTTCATTATATCCTATTCGCAAAGAACGCAAAATATCCGCAAAGTTCGCAGAGCATGTTTTGCGACCTCTGCGGATTTTTTCTTTTGTGCTCTTTGCGTTTTATATATTCACCAGCGTCAGATAAAAATAAAGGAATGGGGCAGTAAACAATACACTGTCAATTATATCCAGCACTCCGCCGAAACCCGGTATAATTTTGCCGGAATCCTTAACTCCCGCATCGCGCTTGATAAGCGACTCAGCCAGGTCTCCCAGTTGAGCTAAAATCCCCAAGGAAATTCCCAATATCAAAATATGAATGACCGACAGGCCAGGTAAAAATAAACCCAAAACAAAGGCTGTAAGAATGCTGAATAAAAATCCACCCAGCGCACCCTCAACAGATTTATTTGGGCTAATACGTTGAATCAAACTGTGATGGCCAAATCTATTACCGATAAAATAGGCGCCGATATCTCCAAATTTGGAAACCATAATTACAAAGCTCATCCAGAACGGGCCATTAGAAAGAAATCGCAATTTAACAAAAAAGCTGAAAAACCAGGCTATATATAATAATCCGAATAAACTAACAGCTATGCTCATAAAGGCTGACGATTTATCCCTCCTTATAAATTGAAGTAGAAACAAGGTAATAATAGCTGCGGCCATAATCTGCGTGTCCGTTGGTCCTACCCCAATCAGTTTCTTCAAAAAGAAGCTGGCCGGAAACAATACTCCAAACAGCAATCCGCAATATTTATAAACAAATATGCCCTTTTTTTGGGCCAGGCCAAAAAACTCAATTAGCCCCAAGATAATAAAGGCTGCACACATCAAACAGGAAACCCACGCCGGCAAAACAAAAATAACTAGGGCAAGTACTGCCAATATAATTATAGAAGTTAGTATTCTTTTAATTAACATGTCCAAAACGTCTGGTTCTCCGTCCATATTCAGCAATGGCCTGCATTAAATCCTGTTTTCCAAAATCCGGCCAGAATTTATCTGTAAAATACATCTCGGTATAAGAAATCTGCCAGAGGAGAAAATTACTTATTCTCATCTCACCACCGGTCCTGATCAGGAGATCAGGATCAGGCAGGTCTTTTGTATAAAGATATCTGGCAAAGAGGTCTTCCTTGATTTGCTCGGGATTGTACTTTTTGTCCTGAAACTCTTTGATTAATCTTTTGGTTGCCTCAACAATTTCTGTCCGTCCTCCATAACTGAGGGCAAGGTTGAATCTCAGACCCTGATTGTTTTTAGTCAGGCGGATAGTCTCATCCAATTCTTTTCTGACGCTGGCGGGCAGCCTTTCAGATTGGCCTATGGTACTCAATCTGATATTGTTTTTACTAAGCTTGCCTCTATATTTAACCAAAAAATCTTTTAAATAATGCATTAAAAATTTAATCTCCTTTTTGGGCCGTTTCCAGTTTTCAGTAGAGAAGGCATAAATAGTCAATATCTTTAT
>JAUWXU010000113.1 GCA_030616145.1 Candidatus Omnitrophota bacterium
ATTCTAAAATCCTGATCGTAATGTTCCAACATGAATGATAAAGCGAGCGGTTTTTGAGAATAATTATAAGTTATGGTAAAAGCTCCCCCTTTGGAATTCTCAAGACTCTCCTCATTCCTGGAAAAGGTGTAGAGGCCATTAGCCGATATACTATGATTCCCCTTTAGGCGAAAATGGACGTCACCGGCTACAACCCGGTTGAATCCATCGCCAAACTCCCGTCCACTGTATAATAATCCCACAAAATTCTCACCCTTGAGGCTGTGTTTAAAACGGCCGATAAAAAAGTTAGCATTTGTTCCCAGGTAGGGATTTATTTCATCTCCCCATTCCCGGCCCGGCCATTCATCACCTGCGGCCAGAAGGTCAAAGGAGTTTTTTCCGAGTTCTCCGGAAATTTTGCCCCCCCAGGCTGGATCAACGATCTGCCGGGTGTGCACCGCTGCCCACATGTTGCCTTCACTATTCAGACCGGCCAGGTTAAATCGGTTTCTCACGCCCATAAAAAAGGGCCTCTTTTCACTGTAAAAAAGTGGATAGCGCTGATTGGCAACCACCTGGAACTGATCACTTTCCACCTGGCTGAAATCGGGGTTGATGGTAAGCTCTATATTTATGGAAGAAGTTAGACCATACTTTATGCCAATACCAAATTGAGTGGAATCATCGGCCTCCGACCAGGTTTCAGGAGTTTCACGGTCCCAGATACTGCCATAGGTAACGGAGGGAAGGGCTCCCAGCCGCAATTGTTTATCCAGCCGTTCAAAGACCACCGGCACCAGTGAATTATAATACCCTTTTTGCTGACTTATCTGCGGCCAGGAGGCATTGGTTCCAGTCCGGCTGATAAACCTCCAAAAGATCAGGTTCATGGTGACATTTTTGCCACTCCTGAACTTAAAACTCTTTAAAGGTAGCCGGATCTCTACAATATAGCCATTTTTCACAACTTTACCGGCACTGTACCAAACCCAGTCCGGTTCTGCGGTTTCACCGCCTGAAGCTGTACCCAGCAGTTCTGCCTGGATCCCGTTTGCATTGCAGAATATCTAATATAATAATTGGCGGTTGCCCATGGTATCGAGTTCGACTGCCACCCAATCATCATGGAATATGCTGTCCCGTCTGGATACCGAGGTTTTAATTTTACCCGGCTCAGTGTCATAGCAATAAAAGGCAAAATATATATTATCGTAATCATAGGTTACCCACACCTCTGTTTTTTGGGCCAATACTTCTCCATAAACAGGGGAGTTTGTAATAAAGGGATCGCTGACTGTGGGAGCTCCCTGCCATGCCGGGTCATCCAGTTTCCCATCTATCTTTGGTGGTTGTTCTGTTCTTTTGGGATTGATAATCAGTCCCTCGCCGACCAGCTTCTCCGTAGCCTGTATCATCATACAGGTAATCATTACCATACATATCATTAATATTATCTTTCTGACTTTGTCCATGGCAATTATTTAGGAAATTCCTTTATCTTCTTATCTTCTACTCAGTATACCTTACCCAACCTCTTTTTCCAGCTCTTCGATGATTTCGTATATTGCTGCTGCAGTAGTTGTAAAATGAATTCTTCCTTGCTGTTTGAAGATGGTTCCCTTCTCCTTAGCTTAAATCTTATCAAATTGATTTAAACTATAATTACGATATAAAGAATATTTATTAAAGTAGTATCTGTCAAGTTTT
>JAUWXU010000002.1 GCA_030616145.1 Candidatus Omnitrophota bacterium
GAACGACTGATAAAATCCTGGGCAGTAATTGCCTGGGGTGTGTTTGGTTTTTCCTCGATTATCTTCTGATATCTTTTGATAGACTCTGCAAATAGCTTTTCAGCCTTGGGGACCTGCTTTTCCTTGAGATAATGTTCAGCAATAAACAAGGGGAGTTGGAATGAAAAGAGTGAATCAGGGTAATCATTGGCCATCCCCTGCCATACCTCCACTGCGTCAGTCCATTTTCCCTGGTGATAGTAGGCCATGCCAAGGTAATTTCTGATCGCCGGCTCTAGGCTTGTTCCGGAATAGTCGGTGATATTTTGTTTGTATCTCCTGACCGCCTCTGCATATGCGTCCCCTGCCTTACTGAGCTGATTTTCTTCCTGATAATGTTTGGCAATATAAATCGGTGTCTGCAGTCCCGGGGTAGTTGCACTATAGAGATCCATGACCTTCTCATATTCAATAACTGCCTTGTCCCAGTCTCCCTGCTGTTCATAGATGCTACCTACCATAAACCGGGCCTGAGGAGCGAGATTCCTGTAATCCTGGGTTATCTTGATCAGTTCCTGCTGTGCCTTTTCAAATTTCTCCTGGGAGAGATAGGCCTGGGTAATAATAAGTTGTGCCCTTAGGGCTGGTGCGGTCAAAGGGCATTTTTCAATAACCTTGCGATAGGCATTAATTATTACCTCAATTTCCTCAGAAGATAGTTTTGCCTCTTTGTCTTTCTTCTCGGCCTGCACCTTTCTGGCTGTCTGCTCAGCCTGCCAGTAAAGTTTTTCAGATGAATATTGCCGGCTGCATCCAGCCAGACAGACTATAAAACACAAGCCGCAGCCCGCCAGTAAGATTTTCTTTATTTTCATTATTTTCATTGGGACTCCTTTCGGTCCAAAAATAGAACTGTAGTCGAACAGGTAATCAGGCAGTCAATCAGCACTGTAACCACTGCCCCGAACCCTAAAACGAACAGGATTATTTCCGGAAAGAACTTGCCCATAAAAAGAGGTGCCTTGCTTTTAAGGATTATTAATGGGATAAACAAAAGCGAGGGCAGGCCTACCAGGACCAGGCTTGGCAGGAGGTTTTGCTTAAAAATAGACATCCCTTTTTTAATGGCGCCAAAGAATCTTTTATTTTCAATTATAACCGCCGGCATTGCATAAATAAACGCTATCTCTATAAAGATGCTGATCAGGAAGGTGGTATAAAAAAGAATCTGCATCTGCAAGGGCTGTTTTAAATGAAGAAGCCAGTTGGGTCCTTTAAACAGAAACATCATTATAATAAATGCCACCAGCCAGATGGCTGCCAGCCCGAGATACCTTTTTATTGCCCGCACCAAATTGGGCAGAATTGCCGGCTTCAGGCCCTGTCGCGCATCATTGAGCATACCGATAACCAGCCCGGTCATCAATACCCCGATAATCAAACTACATACAATATGAGCATAGTTAAATAATTTAGGAATAAGAATGAGGTTTAACGGATAGTGGAGAAACCTTTCTCCAAAAAATGTTCTGATTGGCGGGGCAAAGACAATGGACAACGGCCAGCGGGGCACCAGATATATCAAAGTCAGGGCAATTCCCTCAAAAACACCGACTATTATAAACGGGACGAAGATAATCGGGTTTTCTTTAAATGTCTTTACTGTTTTTTTCCAGATATCCAGACTGGTTTTAAATCTATTTTTAGCCATTATTATCTTGCTCCATCTCCACTCAGGGCCTTACCAACAGTTGAAAAGAGTATCTTAAAATCAAGCATCCAGCACATCCTTTTAATATACAGGAGGTCATACCGCAGTTTCTCTGCCGCATCCTTAATCGAGGCCCCATATCTATACCGTACCTGAGCCAGGCCGGTTATCCCCGGTCTTACTTTTAGTCTTTGATTATAATTAGAAATCGAACCATTTATCTTTTCAATAAATACCGGTCGTTCCGGGCAGGGCCCAATTATGCTCATCTCGCTTTTAAAGACATTGATAAGTTGGGGTAGTTCATCAAGGTGGCTTTTTCTTAAAAAGCGGCCTACCCTGGTTATCCTGGGGTCATCTTCTGCTGCCCAGACTGGCCCTGTTTCTATTTCTGCGCCTGGACGCATTGTCCTGAATTTCCAGATGTTAAAAATCTCGCCATCCTTGCCGGCCCTTTTCTGTCTGAAGAACAATGGCCCGGAAGAGTCGATTTTTATCAAGATACCTATTATTACAAAAAGCGGAAAAAGGACTACCAGGCCGACACAAGCAGCCACAATGTCGAACACCCTCTTAAATGCGAAAAACCCCTTTTTTGCAATTTGGATAAATATCCCGGTAAGCAGGGCGCTACCCGTGGTTAGAGGGATTAATTCGGCAAGGGTTATGGTCTGTCCGGCATAGGCCTGTTGGGCATTAGCTATCCCTACCCAGATTAAACCGGTTAAAGCAACAAGAACAACTAGACGTATCTTTTTACCGTTTATTTTTGGTTTGGGCATACTCTTATGTTCCTATTTATTTATAGTAATAAGCATTTTTCGTGCCAATCTTGTCAAAATCCATAAAAAGATGAAGACATTACCCTTTTATTTATAATAAGTTATGAAATCCTGAAATCTCTAAGATAATCACCCGAATGTCCAATTCCTTACGCTGTGTCTAAATAAATAGACCTTTTCTCCCAAAAACACTCCCTTTACCCTAACATATTTATTTATAGAAGGTTACATTAAATCTAAACCTGTAAATCCAATTGACAAAACGTCTATAAAATTGCACAAATCGAATAAAAGGAATAGGCAAAAAGAAAGAGGACAGGCACCTTTTGGTACAAAAAGGTGCCTGTCCCTTTTACCCGATTAATCCACTAACTGGCTATCTACGAACCCGCCAACTCGCTAACGATTTAATCAGTGCTAATCAGTTAAAATCCGTGCTAATCCGTGCTATTATTAACCGGCTAACCAATCAAAAAACACGGATGCAAACAGATATGTTTTGGGGGGTGTAACCCGTTTGCATCCGCTATTCAGTATCTATTATTATCTAGCATCTAGAATCTAGTATCTAGCATCTGAATCAATGCTATTTAGCGATTACTAACTTCTCTTTTTCTTTCTTGCCTTGCCAATCCCAACTAACCCCAGAAGCCCACTGCCAAATAGAAGCATAGTGGTTGGCTCTGGAACAGGCGTTACAGCCAAATGTATTAGCCCGTAATTATCTTGGCCTGAATTAAAATTATTATCTGTCCAAATCCACTCGGCATCGTTACTAATTCCGGCTATTGGGCTATTGCCATTATTTCGGTACCAGATTGTGTTACTATTATTAGCTCCATATGAAGTGGGAGTGGGAGTTTGCCAGGAATAACTGTTATAATTGTTGGGAATGATAATATAATCATTAATTGTGTCGTCAATTATGGCGTTAAATTGTGTTGAACTAAGAGGAGCAATTTCCCAAAGAGCAGAATCGTCTGAAAGAATTTGACTTGTGCCGCTTTCTTTGAAGATGGCACCTCCGCCCAAGGTAAGCTGACCTAAAAATCCAACAGGATTACTTGGTCCCGGTGTTGGAGGAACAAAATTCTCCACAAGAAAATATAGATCCATCGTCACGCCTAGGTCAACATTGCCTGAATCAGTTTCAGCTGTCTTCCATGAAGTATCCGACGGTGTAAATTGATTTACTAAGGTAGTGCCTTCAAAAATATAAAGGCCATATAGATTATCCGCGGTCATTGTCCCGGATATAGGGACAGCTTGAGCTGGAGTAGAAATAGCCAAAATTGTTAAGAAAAGACCAATTACCAGAATACTCTTTAAGTTTAAGTTCAAGGTTTTTTTCATTTTTTCTCCTCCTTTTACGAGATCTAAACTGGCAATTAACACAACCCGCTAACCGGCTAAACTAATTAAATCCGTCTCTTCTTCCTCCCAACTGCCGCCAGGCCTAATAACCCACTGCCAAGCAACAACAAACTGGTAGGTTCGGGAACTGGGGCGGTATTATGCGTCGTAGCTGTCCCTGAGAAACTTTTAGTAAAATCACCCGTGAACTTGTCGCTTTCCAGGCTAAACATTACGTCTCCACCCTTATTATTATATGCCGCATAGAAACTACTTAATTCTCCACCAGTGAAATCAAAGGTGAAATCAAACCTATCGTAGTAACTAGAATTCTCCCATCCGAAATTGGTAACCTCTCCTCTTACTAACTCGCCACTATAAGATATATTGTTGTAAGTAAAGTTACCCGTGATTACTAAATCATCTTTCGGTCCGGCAAAATTTCCCAATTCATCTACCTTGAAACTTACAGAGTAAGACCTTATAGAGTAAGGATCTCCAGTAATATCAGTAATATCAATGAAGGTTGAATCATCGAAAGTAATTTCATTGGGAGTAGCGCTTGATGTAAACAGGTTTGTCGTAGCATCATAAGCGTATGTTACTCTGGTGGAAAGTATATCCGGAAGACCTAAGTCGAGACCAAGCAGTGCAGCTTGGGCATTTCCGGTTACAAACAATAAAACTGCCGCAATCATTCCAAAAAGTATTAATCTTTTTCCCATTTTGTTCCTTCTCCTTTTTTAAAAGCAATAAAGCGTGGATGTATTCAATGTCGCTCTGAATCTACCTTTTAATAAGCATTTTTCGTGCCAACATTGTTAATTAAAATGTATTATAAAATAAACAAGTACATTACTCTTTTATTCATAATAAGTTATGAAATCTTTTAAAAATTTCTGGAATAATCGTCTGGATGTCCAATTCTTTTATCCTACGTCTAAACAAATGGACATTTTCTCTTGAAAGTAATCTCTTTACCTTAACCTGTTTATTTATGGATAGTTACATTAAACCTAAACTTGTAAGCAGGATTGACAAAATGTCTATAAAAGAATGCACGGATGAATGGGTTAACGGGTTGGTGGGTTAGCCGGTTGGCGCAGTCCCCCACCGTCCGTCATTGCGAGGGAGCGAAGCGACCGAAGCAATCTCTGTTTTAACGGCTCAGGAGAAAAGGGGTTGGATAAATAAAAAAAGAACCTCTCTTTTTGAAAGGTTCTTTTTTTAACCATGCTTATTAGCTTATTACTTATTTATTTTATTATTATGCCGTATGTTTCTTCTTTCTTGCCTTCTTCCTCAGGCCGGCCGCCATCCCAAGAAGCCCGCTGCCGAATAAAAGCATAGTGGCTGGTTCGGGAACGGGGGTACCACTGACGCGGAACGCACCCATATGCGCGCTTATCGTCCATGTCCATGTCCCCTCCATCAGCTTCCCTTCTGCATGCGAGCCACTAACTAACACTGGTGGATAGGACAAATACCATCCCACCTTAGTACCCAAACCCTCTGTGGAGGCGATAAGCCAATAAGGCGTACCAGCCTCGAGAACTGGGCGTTCTGTGGAATTTGCGGTTATCACTCCTCCTGGCGATTCTTCCATCGTGTCAAAGGTAAACGTCTCAATGAGATCGCCCGGTTCCCCATTGGCATCGCTCATAAGCCATACATCAAGCTGGTTTACTCCAGCAGACAGCCATAGGGCCAACTCAATCGTGTCAAGGTAAAAGCCGGGCTCACCAGGGGTAAATTGATCTCCCTGATCTATGTCCCCGTACGGTGATGAAGACGGCGATGAGATAGACCATCCTAGAGCAGGATGATACGTATCTTCCGGGAAGGTATCAATAATAGTTACCGCTTCCACCTGCCCTCCAATCAACGTCACCAGAACCGCTACGAATAAGAGTCCACATATCCTCTTTGCTTTTATTGTCATCGTAACACCTCCTTACGCAGTCTCCTCTTTCTTACTTGCTTGTTTCTTGTTCTTGTTTTTCTTGTTTATCTAGCATCTAGTATCCAGTATCTATTATTATCTAGCATCTAGGATCTAGTATCTGAAGTAGTGCTGTTTTACCGATTATTAACTTCTCTTTCTCTTTCTTGCCTTGCCAAGTCCGATTAACCCAAGAAGCCCGCTGCCGAATAGAAGCATGGTTGCCGGTTCGGGCGTAAATATCGCATCATGAGAATATGGGTTAAAGAACTCTTGCGGGTTAATGGCATAGGCATCAAAGTGAACTAATGCTGGATTGGAGACACTAATTTCAATAGGGATACCCAGGGTCGTTTGAAAATCTATTCGGCCAACGGGATGCTCAAGAACCCTGGAATTAGCTGCCGGGAGATATATGCCATGAGGAGATAAAACCGGGTGAGGTTCAGTCATGAAGGGAAAATCCTCTTCTAAAGTATAAGGAGTTCCCCCTACATTCATCGAAAGAGCAGTACAATAATCTGGAACAGCGATTACCAGCCAAACATCCTCTATCGTAGTAGTCGTTGTAGTATTGGTGATGTTCAGGGTGAACTCTGAATCAGTAGTCATATAACTTTCATTTAGCCAGGGATCATCTGATTCTCCAAGATAAGTTGCTCCCTCAATACTAAGCCACAACTTTGCCTGCCCCAAAGCAAAGACAGGAGTTTCAATTACTGCAACTATAGAAATGATGATTATTAATAATAATAGATATTTTTTCAATTTTCCCCCTGATTGGTTGGCGGGTTAGCCGGTTAGTGAATTAATCTGGTAACTGGCTAACCAGTCATATTCGTTGATTAAAAGACAGTGGATAGACGATTTCCTCCTGCCTCTTTATTTCACAACGTACAAACTATTATAATAACTCGTTAGCTTTTCTTTCTCCGCTTGCCAAATGCCGCTAAACCAAGAAGACCGCTACCAAGAAGCAGCATAGTTGCTGGTTCAGGGATAGGGGTTACATCCAGTTTGGCTACGGCAAATTCACTTTCGGTGGTAATGATGCCTAAACCTTGAGGGACATAGAATACGAGTTTATCGACAAGCTGCTGGGGATAAGACACTACAGCCCCATCGGTTCCTGAAGATTTAGCACCTAGCAGATTGCTCAAGCTGTAGATTAGGGACCCGTCCCGGTAAAAATCAACGGCAGCTTCCTCTACACCCGGTGACCAACCATCATTTATGAAAAGCGACCGAACTTCCAGAGAATTCACGTAGTAATCTAAGCTAGGGAATGTAATTTCAATCCTTTCAGGACGGCTAACAGCATCTACTTCATCATTTTCGGCACCCCACACGCCTAGTCCCCGAGTTAAACGGTGAGACAATGCATAAGTACCATCATAATACCCGGTAACTTTAGCCATTCCACCTAAAAGAAAATAACTACTGGCAATTTGTTGCACACCGTCACCAGTGGACCAGCCTGTAGGAGCAGGAGAATCAACGCCTATAATGCTATCCGCAAAACTAATCGTAACCGCTTCTGCTAATCCGACCATCCCGAAGCTAACTACAACAGCTATCAAACCTATTAAAATTAAAAGCTTTTTCATCTATTATTCACCTCCTTGTCGTTGGGTTAAGAGGCAGGGAATTCTCTCCTGCCTCTCTCTTTACCAACGTACAAAAACCAACGTACAAAAATGTCAAACCTTCCTTTTCTTCTTCCTACCAAATGCAGCTAAGCCCAGTAATCCACTACCAAGAAGCAGCATAGTTGCTGGTTCGGGAGTAGGATGCACTGTTACCTTGAAGAAAATGGCATCTCCTGGCTTACCATCTCCGGACGTGTCGTGGTTGCCCGGGGCACCGTCCATATCAAAATTCGCCGCCGTCCAAATCCACTTTGCATTCCCAGAGATACCTGAGACAGGACCTTTCCATATGCTGGTACCGGTCCAACTCTTTGGGTTACCTACCACATAGTTCCCGCTGTTCCAAGCCCATTCAGTTGCTGATGTCCAGCCCGTATATATGGTAGTCCATTGGGTAGCACTGGGGGCTAAATAAGGATCAACCATGGGAATGGTAGAAACATCCCAATTGCTATTGGTAAGCAACGGGGCTGGATAATCCTCAAAGTAGCTAGCGGGGGTTATCTCCGCTAGGAAGCCACCTGGATTATCTATGGCCGGAAGGCTCCATCCTGCGTCCCAGTCGTCATTTACGACCTGGAATATGATCTCATATTCGTGGCAAAACTCAAGATCAACTGACAGAGTATCTGCATTTCTCCAACTTGAGAGGTTAGTAGCCCCAGTCAAATCAAGAACTTGGGGGCTAGTTCCATCTTTATACCATGCAGCCACTACATTGTCACCAGTAACGGTAAAATTAACAGGAACCGCTTCTGCTATTCCGACTATCCCGAAACTAACTGCAACAGCTATCAAGCTTATTAAAAGCTTTTTCATCTTTTTTTCACCTCTTTTCACTTTATAATTTTCACTATAATTTTTCATCAATTCGTCAAACCTTCCTTTTCTTCTTCCTACCAAACGCAGCTAACCCCATTAATCCACTACCGAGTAGGAGTAAACTGGTTGGTTCGGGAACAGGGTTGACATCGCTTACCTGAACAACAAAATCGGTGTAGTCGAAGTCAGTCAAGTCTTCAAATGCAACGATAACACCATCGCCGGCTGTGTCATAAATTAACCCACGTTCTACTGTGGTGTTGGGGTTTAATGTTTCATCCGTATAGTAGTATGTTGAGTGTTGATCCTGTACATCCAGATAGAAACCAAACTTGTTCGCATTAATATTAGCGGAGTTGCCTACCAAGTTCGAATCATACGAGTGGGTAATTGTTGCCGTCCCTGTAATTAAATCAAATTCCACCTGTGTTGTGGTCAGCGTGGGAAAAGTTGGTTCCGCATCACCATTAAAAACCTGCAAACGCGTCATGCTGAGTGGATCATAGAGGCCAAATCCACTTTCATAACTGGCCACTTCAAGTAATAAGGTAGCTATGGTTGTTTCAGGGTCAGTTAAATCTGTTAGATAGACCCAATTGCCAGCATCTCCGGACCCAGGTAGGATATGTTCTGCCCCAGTCATTAGGGTGTCTAAATAGGGATATGCCATCGCATTCCCAACGTTGATAGATAAACCCAACGCTAAAGCCACCGCCGTTATTAAAATCATCTTTTTCATCTTTTCACCTCCCTCTCTTCTAGTTTTTCAACACCTAATAAAGCAACTGCCGTGCCAAATTGATTAGATTTTTTAGATTATTTTAGATAAGTGATGTAACTACTTGCAAGAGAAGGTGTTAAAAATGTAGTAATAGGAAGTGAGGAGTGAGGAGTGAGGAGTGATGTGTGATAGAAAGTGTAAGGATTTTTGACATAAAAAGGGGATTAAGGGAGAAAAATGGTATAACTATTGATATTTAAAAGGGTTAGTCAAGCGTAAAGTTTGGAGACATAATATTATATTTTTTCATCAAACCATAAAAACTTACCCTGCTGATACCGATTTTCCGGGCGGCCTGCGAGACATTCCCCCTGGTTTTGGCTAATGCCTCTTTTATAAATTTGATTTCTAATTGCTGACGGGCCTCTTTCAGCAATTTGGATTGGTTATTTTCAACAGGTTTCAGGCCTAAATCTTCGGCCGAGATTAGCGAATTACTGGTTAAAATCACTGCCCTCTTCAGTTTATTCTCTAATTCACGGATATTGCCCGGCCAGGGATATTCCCTGGCGGCCTTGATGGCTTGCTTGCTGATTCCTTTTATCTTCTTAGAACTTTTCCGGTTAAATCTGTTTAAGTATGAATTCATTAAAAGGAGGATATCATCTCCCCGTTCTCTTAAAGAGGGTAGATGAATACCGAGCACGCTCAGCCGGTAATAGAGGTCTTCCCGAAAGGTTCCTTCCTTTGCCCTCTTTCTTAGATTGCTGTTAGTGGCGGCAATAATCCTTACATCTAACTCTATCCGCTGATTTGCGCCCACCCTCTCTATTACCCTTTCCTGAAGGAATCTTAATAGTTTGACCTGAAGCGAAAGACTGAGTTCGCCTATCTCATCCAGAAAGATGGTTCCCTGTTCAGCCATTTCAAATTTGCCCTTTCTTTGCGCGTGGGCATCAGTAAATGAGCCCTTTTCATGGCCAAAGAGTTCACTCTCTAAAAGATTTTCAGGGATAGCCCCGCAGTTTATTATCACAAATGGCTTGTCTTTACGCGGGCTGTTATTGTGGATAGCCCGGGCAACCAGTTCTTTTCCTGTTCCACTCTCCCCCTCAATCAAGACAGTTATGTCTGTAGGAGCGGCCTTTTTTATCATCGCGAATACACCCTGCATCTGCGGGCAGTCTCCGATGATATCCTCAAATTTATGCCGGGTCTCTAAATCTTTAGCCAGTTTTTCATTTTCCTGTTCCAGCCTCTGGATATAAAGGGCCCTTTTGATTAGTACCTTTATTTCTTCAATATCAATTGGCTTTAGAAAATAATCATAGGCGCCGATTTCTATTGCCCTGAGTGCAAATTCTTTTTTGTCATTTCCAGTAATCATTATTACCTTTATCCTGGGGTCAAGACTCATAATATCTTCAAGTATCTCCATCCCCTGTTCCTGTTTGTCCGAATAGGGATAAAGATTAATATCTAAGGCGACAACCTGAGGGGTACTCTCCTTAAAGACCTTTAAGGCGCTCTGTTTATCCTGTGCAAGAAGGACTTCATACTGACTGGACAAAGCCCACTTCAGTTGTTTCCTTATCCCTTCTTCATCGTCAACAACTAGAATCTTTGGTTTGACTGTTTCATTATAAGTATTCATTATTTACACCTTTGGGTTAGCCGGTAATTGGTTAGCCAGTTAGCCTGTTAGCGGGTTAACGGGTTCGCAAATTAACCAGTTAGTGGGATTAATCTGGTAATCGGCAATTTTACCGTGAATATTGTTCCTTTCCCCACTTCACTCTCCACCTCTATTGAGCCGTAATGCGCTTCTACAATGCTCTTGCATTGAAAAAGGCCAATACCCAGGCCTTTCTGTTTACTGCTCTGGAACGGCCTAAATAGTTGTCTCTGAATAAATTCCGGGGAAATTCCACTGCCTGTATCTTTAACTGTAATCTCCGCGTATCTTCCATTTGCGCCTTTTGCTCCGGCCATTCTGGTTCCTATAGTTAGTTTCCCTCCGCTGGACATCGCTTCAATAGCATTGAGGATGAGGTTCAAAATGACCTTTTCAATATATCCTTGGTCAGCCGTTATTGAGGGCAGGCCATTAAGATGCCTGGCCAGTTTGACCTGCCCGGCCTGTTCAATCTTTAACTTGCTGATTACTTCTTCAATAAGGCCGTTTATATCCACCTGTTGAAGTTTCAATTCCAGTTTTCGGGGCAGGGTGGAAAGTTTTGTCATTAGCCGATTCATCTTGTTGATCGTATCTGATATATCGTCCAGAAAGTCCTTTTGAAATTCAGGGTTGTTCAGATTGTTGGCTGCATTCTGGATTATCATTGAAAGCACCGAGATAAAGTTTTTGAGGTCATGGATAATAAAAGAAGAGGTCTTTTGTAACCATTCCGTCTCACGGGCGATGATTAAACTTTCCGATAATCTGACGTTTGAGATGGCGATAGATGCCTGTGAGGCAACCATCTTTAATAGTTCAAGGTCTTCATTGGTAAATTTCCGGCCGGTAATTTTCTCTCCAATATTCAATATGCCAATCAATTTTTGCTTGGTTATTAAAGGAACGCATACCGGAACATTCAGTTTTTCTAACTCTGTCCTGATTTTTTTATTAGCGACCTTTTTTATCTCTAAAGGGCCGCCGTGTCTCCAGAGCCAGTCTGTAACTTCTGAATCTTTTTCAAAATAGGTTTCATTACTGCATCCTGAACCTTTGATTTTTGCCAGAGAATACCTTTTTCTGTTTTCATCCAGCAGCATAATTGAGACATTTTTTATATGCATAATCTCAGAAAGAGCGCTGGTAATACTCTCAAGTAATTCTCCCATATCAAAGATTAAACCTGTCTTTTCGCCAAAATTCATCCACTCTCTCCGGTAATCATACCTGTCTTTGTAGAATGTCCTGTCAATAAACATATTGATTTTTTCTTTAAGCGGCTTGGAAAAGACAATGGAAATGAACAATAAAAAGACAAAAAAGGCGGCCAGAAACGAAAGAAAGGAATTCAGATTCAGGCCTATCTTCGTAAATAATTTTATGATTATTCCAATTGCCAATAGATAAGAGCCGATTATAGTAAGGGTGGCGGATGTATAAAGCGCCTGCCTTCCGATATGAATGCGGACATCGCTAATGCCGTATCTGCGGACAGAAGAAATCATCAATATAATTCCGCAACTTAGAGCCAGAGAAGAAAACAGAGTAAATCTTGTGTCTATGTATGAAAACAAAAGCGCCAGGCTGGCTAAGATTACATAACAGGATAAGAATATACACATTCCTGTGATGAGATATTTTATTCTTTTTTTCTGGGCACTGTTTATCAGGCGGTAGGTATTTTCAAGATTAACCAGGATAATGGCCAGGCTTATTAATAAAAAGGCAAATAAATAACGGCCGATAATTGTCAAACGAAAGGCATAACCATTGAAGAGCTGTTCGGCCTCGCTTACCAAGGAAGCACTGGCCAGCTTGCTTAAAAACCACAATATTCCCAGAAATAACACCGTCAGATACCAGCCCCATTTTTTTAGAAGTATCCTGTAATTCTGGCGGCCAAAGATAAGACTGAACAGCGTTCCGAAGAAAGAAACCAACAACAGCCACCCTAATGACCATCCTTGCCAGTATAGCGCCGTTTGCCCGCTGGACGACAAAAAGGCCATAAAATTTCCAAACTCTGCAAGAGATAGGCTGAAGATAGATATTGCCAACAGCCCTTTAGAAAAGCCCTTGCCTCCCTTCTTGATTGTATATACACCGGCGCTTACTGTAAGAAGAAAGCCGATTAATGGTAGCAACGTAAAGGGATTCATTATTGATCTCCAAGAAAACGTTTTATAAGAGGCGCGGCTTGATAGGCAAATCTTTTTAATTCACCCAGGGTATTTTCTTCGCTTTCAACTATCGGCGCGGAGATTTTAATCAATGCCCCGCCGACCTTTTTATTCCGCGCCTGCTTGAAGGCAATCTTCAACTGCTGTTTTATGTAATCGGTAGTAAATTCATTGCCGGCAAGATACCAGTATAAGACCATCTCTTTTTTTCTATTCTTTTTAGCAATAAATTTAGTTGCTTTTATATCTTCTGATGAGGTATTAATAGTGATTTCCGATTTATCCATTATTTCTGTGCCGCCGCCGCTATAACATACCTCTGGTGGATGGCTTACCTTTCGATTATCCTCTGAATAGACAATGGTCAAGTAAACAGGTATCTTATTTATGGAAGATTGAGGATTAATGCTGTATTCTCTACACAGGACATTTCTTGTCTCTAAAATTTCATAGACACTTTCCTCTAATGGTATATCTTCCCCCCTCCATTCACCGATTACCCGGGGAAATGCCCGGATGTCCTGGCTTTGCACCATTTCCGGAGGCCTGGAAAGCATCACTGTCAAACCAGCGGTTATCCCCAGTATCAGAATAGTCGTCCAAAATTTCATTCGTTTCATCGTTTCCTCTTTAACTAGTTAATTTGCGAACCCGCTAACCGCTAACCGAACACCACTAACCGGTTCTAACCGATAATGCCTTATTAACTCCGAGCAAGAGAACGAGCGCTATAGCGAAGACCAGAAAGCCGGAAAAATCATGAAAGAACCCCAACCCCACTTCCATCCCGTAAATCTCACTTATTATGCAGAGCAGGACAATCCTTAACATATTAGACAAAATCGCGATCGGTACTGCCGCGAGAAAAAGGATAGATTTTTTTAAATATGACCCTCTTATCAGATAGGCAAAGACTGCACTCAACGCTAAAAGGCTTATCAGGGACTTAAGCCCACTGCAGGGTGCACCCACCTCTATATAAGAATTACGCATTAATATCATACTTCCATCTCTGACTGCCGGTATACTTAATCTATTAACAATAATAGTGGCTGCTTGGGCAACAAAAAGTTTCATTTTTAGAGAAATATTGGCTATCATGACCAGGGGAATCGGGACCATAAAAATTAGAAAGGCGATAGGGAACAATAGTTTCCGCAAGACCCCCCGGCCAAAAAAGTAAAGCACCAGCCCGGCCAGGACAATAATCATTGAAATTGCAGAGGTAAAGTGGATCCTCCACCACATACTAATCAGATGTATCCCCACCCCAGCAATAATTAATCCCAGACCATACCCTGCGTTCTGCGGCCTGCGTCTTAAATTCTGCAGTTCATTTTTTTTCATCCACACCAATACCAGGCAGACCAACGGCACCAAAAAGCCGTGTGAGTAATAGCCCTCTTTAGCCATCCACCTACCCACCATCCATACAAATGTAGGATAGTAAATCGCTGCTAACAGCCCACTAACTAAAGTAATCTTTAATAAGCTGCTTAACTTTGTTTTCATAAGCTGTTATTCCACCTTTCCCGTTTCTCGTTTATAATCTGTGTAATCTGTGTTTAAAACTCCAGCATCCCCAAATTCTTAACCATCCGAAAGCTAAATATACCTGTTAGAACAACGGCGGAAATCGCATAGATGCCTTTCAGATCTGTGAGTGACATAGCAATCAGACCAAAACACAGAGTCAAAAAGTATAAAGTCAAAACCACCCGTCTCTGTGATTTTTCCGATGCTAGCAGTTTGTGATGAAAATGGCTTTTATCGGCCTCAAAGACCCTGGTACCATTTGTTGCGCGGCGGATAATCGCCAGAAAGGTATCAAGTACAGGAAACCCCAGGGCAATAATCGGGATTATCAGACTGATGGCTACTGGTCCTTTTTGGGAAGCGGTCAGCGTGATAACCGCCAGCATGAAACCTAAAAAGTTGCTTCCCGTGTCACCCATAAAAATTCTGGCCGGATAAAAATTATAGCGGAGAAAACCCAATCCACTTCCGGCAAGTGCCAGTGCTAAAATGGCAATTATTACATCTCCCTGATGGACAGCAACGAAAAATAAGGTCAGACTTATTATTGAAACTACCCCGCTGGCCAATCCATCCAGGCCATCAATCAGGTTAATGGCATTTGTTATTCCGACTATCCAGAAGACAGTAAACAGGGTACTGAGTAGTAATCCCAGCTCCAGTGGTTCGGCAAATGGATTGGTGAGTTTGGTTATCTGAAAACCCGAAATGATTACTATCAATGCCGCCAGAATCTGAAAAAGCAG
>JAUWXU010000082.1 GCA_030616145.1 Candidatus Omnitrophota bacterium
CTGCTGCCAAAAAAGATAGAATCTTGCGCATATTATCTTATCCCGTATGCAGAAAGAAATTTATCAATTCTCTGTTCAAATTCATCTTCAGCCTCTGATACTGCCTCATTGTGGCCGCCGCTCATCTGATAAAACTGTTTAGGCCCAACCGCATCCTCAAATAATCTGCGGCCGTGATGGAACGGCACAATCTCGTCATCAATGCTATGGATTATCAGTTTAGGTGCCCTCAGGCCTTTAATTTTAGAAAGGGTGTCATATTTCATAGTAACCATGAGCCTTACCGGAAGAAAGGGATAAAGCTCCCTCCCGATGTCCAGAGTGGAAGTAAAGGCGCTTTCTATAATTACAGCGCAGGGATTAACCCTGCTAGCCAAATCAACAGCAACCGCTCCCCCCAAAGATTTCCCATAGAATATAATTTTATCTTTGTCTATATCGCTTCTGGAAACCAAATAATCATAGGCTGCCCGGGCATCAAGATATAGCCCTTTTTCTGAGGGCCGGCCGCTGCTCTGGCCATAACCCCGGTAATCAAATATGAAGACATTGAGATTCAATCTATTGAATATCCTGATTATCCCCAGGCGATGACCAATATTGCCGGCATTGCCGTGGCACAAAAGAATCGTCGGGCTTGACCGGGAAGCAGGGATAAACCAGCCGTTCAACCTAACGCCGTCGGCTGAGTTAAAATAGACGTCTTCATAAGTTAAGCCGATATAATCAGGCCTTAATTCTATCTTTCGGGTAGGAAAAAACATATTATGTCTTTCAAACCACCTCAGATAAAAAATAACAACTATTACTATACATATCGTCAGAAAGACGTATTCGATCATCTTTCTCCTTGGGGTTGGCATATCTTTTATCCCGGCGGCCAGGCCATTTTTCTCCCGCCTAATAGATGCAGATGAATGTGAAATACGAGCTGGCCGGCATCAGGGCCGCAGTTAAAGACCAGCCTGTAGCCCTGCTTGTCTATTTTGTTATCTCTGGCCAGGTTGTTGGCGATCAAAATCAGATTTGAGACAATATCCTTTTTTTGTTCGTCTAAATCAGATATCTTTTCAATGTGCTGTTTGGGAATAATTAAAATATGGACCGGCGCCTGGGGGTGGATGTCCTTGAAGGCCAGGATATCTTTGTCTTCATAGACTATACTGCTTTTTATCTCTTTATTTATTATCTTGCAAAACAGACAATCTTTATTACCCATCTCTTCCTCCTTAAATAAAGAACCATAAAAACACTTTGCCTCTGGCCACATTCTCTGATAATATAATAACATAATTAGAGGATGATTATGAAGAAAAAAGTTATCTTTCTTTTGACCGTGACCTTGAGTCTATTTTCTCTCCTAAACTTTGGCGCCCTGGGTAAAACAGATTTCTCCCGGCAAAGGGAAGAAATGATTAAATTCCAAATAGAGGCCAGGGGAATCAAGGACAAAAAAGTATTAGCAGCAATGAAGAAGGTAAAGAGACACCTGTTTGTTCCCTCAGGCCTCAGAAATTTTGCCTACTATGACCAACCCCTTCCTGTTGGCCAAGGTCAGACTATCTCCCAGCCCTATATCGTTGCCTTAATGACAGAGCTGTTATTGTTGAAAGGTGATGAAAAGGTCTTAGAGATAGGCACTGGTTCGGGTTATCAGGCAGCGATTTTAGCAGAGATAGCCAGTGAGGTCTATACCATTGAAATCTTGCCCGCTTTAGCCCAAAAGGCAGAAAGGTTGCTTAATCAGCTGGGCTATGAGAATATCAAGGTCAGGTGTGGTGATGGCTACCAGGGCTGGCCGGAACAGGCCCCATTCGATGCAATAATTGTTACCTGTGCCCCTCCCAATATTCCCCAGGCCCTGATTGACCAATTAGCCGATGGAGGCAGGTTGGTCATACCTCTGGGCGAGGAAGTACAAGAATTAAAGGTATTGGTAAAAAAGAAAGATAAAATAGAAATTGAAGCTATCATCCCGGTAAGATTTGTGCCAATGGTGAAAGGATATGAAAAAAGATAAGGATATTAAAATAGAATACTATAGATCCAGAGGGCCGGGAGGACAAAGAAAAAACAAAAAAGAGACAGCGGTCCGCATCCGGCACATCCCTACCGGAATAACAGCGGTTGCAACTGAGACCCGCTCCCAGGCCCGTAATCGCAGCCTGGCCCTTGAGCGATTAAAACAAAAACTACGAAAGGCCAGAAAAAAGAAAAAACGGAGAATACCAACCAAGATATCGCCGGCAGTCAAAGAACGGATCTTAAAACAAAAGAAAAAAAGGTCCCAGGCAAAGAAGTTGCGGCAAAAGGTAAAAAGCTGGGATGAAGAATAACGGGCAGAAACTCATCTACGAAGTTGACCCTCTAAACCGACTGGTAATTACTGAACCCTTCGCCCCGGATTCACCGCTTTATAAAAAGGTGGTTCTCGATGGAAATTTCACCCTTGACAAAGGTAATTCTCTTATCTATCATTTAACCTCCCGTCTGGGCCGGCCAAAAGAAACTCCCCTGCATAAAATAAAGTTTACTGGCAAGTGGTCCCTAACCCCTGAACATAATCTAAAACTTTCTCTGTTCGAATCCCGCACCCAAAAACTGGGAAATTCCCTTATTTTAACCGGGAATATCCTGACTGCCAGCACCAGCGAGTTGGTCTTCAGCTACACCACACGCCATAAAGACGGCCGGGCCACCACCAAACTCTTAAAACTTAAAGGGGCCTGGCAGGCCGACCAGAATAACCGTTTAAAATTCTTGGCACAAAAATACCGGCGCAGGCCAGATGAACTTTTATTCAGGGGCGGGTGGGAAATAGGCAAAAACTATGAAATCATTTATTGCTATAGAACGATTTACCAAAAAAGAGGCGTGAAATTAAAAAGATATCTTACCCTCAATGGCGTGTGGGAAATAACCGGGAAAAACCGGCTGAGGTTTCTGATAGAAAAAAGCGCGAACTCCTGCCTTGATTTCAGGGTGATGCTTGAAACACCTAGCATCTTTGCCAAAAAAGGAGAAATCCGCTACCGGATAGGAATCAGGCTAAGTAAACAAAGAGAGCTTGTCAGAAAAATTGTCTTTTTTGGCAAGTGGAAGTTAAGCCGCAAACTGGCCCTGGATTTCGAAATCGAATATAAAGACGGGGTGAAACATTCAAGCAGATTTATCTTCGATTATTGCCTGGACTCCAAAGACAAGATTAAACTGGCCTTAAAGACCAAACAGGGGGAAGGAACCGGCTTAGAGATTACCTTTACCCGCCGGTTCTTTAAAGACGCCGAAGGCTTTATGAAATTTCGCAGGTCTATTCATCAAAAGGCGCTGGAAGGAGGAATTCGGCTGTCGTTTTAGTTATTTATTATCGTTAAAATATCTTCGTGTACTATCCCGTTTGAGGCGACATAGCCAGCACTGGCCGTACTCCATTTATTTCCCTGAAGG
>JAUWXU010000110.1 GCA_030616145.1 Candidatus Omnitrophota bacterium
CTTTGGCAATTTCACTCGTAAAGAAATTACCAAATTTATATCCTCAATAGTAAAGTGATAAAGAATCTCGATATGCTGCCTTGCGTCTACCCCCGAAGCAATATTGAATCTTGCACCCAAATCTTTAAAGATGTAATTTGCGACTTTGACTATCGATTCAGGCTTAATCTCGATATACACTCTCTTTGCAGACTTATCAAAGACATCAACTATATCTTTCTTGAATCTTCCTTTAATATCCTCAAGAACCTTTTTTTTGTTCATCTTTTTTTACCTAATCCTTATTAAGACTTCTTTTTCAGCTTCTCTATTAGTTTAACAACACCGGCGATAATCGCTTCTGGCTTTGGCGGGCAACCAGGTATATAGGCATCCACCGGAATAATCTTATCTAACGGTACGGGGCAGTTGTAACTATGAATAAACATACCTCTTGATAAGGCGCACTCTCCTATGGCCACCACCAGACAGGGCTTGGGAACCTGTTGATACAATCTCTTTAATCTAATAACCGACTTTCTATTACAGGAGCCGGTAATTAAAAGCACATCGGCGTGCTTGATGCTTCCAACAAGAAGCATCCCAAACCTTTCGATATCAAATCTCGGTGTTAGACAGTCTAATATCTCGATATCACAGTTGTTGCAGCTTCCTGTGGAAAGATGAAATACCCAGGGAGATTTTAGTAATGCTTTGAGTTTAAGACTCATTTTATTTCCCCAAAAACGCTAACACAACCGCTATCACCGCCAACATTGTTATCCAGCTCCAGAAAAATCTCACTGCCTGGTCAATCCTGACGCGGGGATTGGTGTTTCTGATCACCGTGATCAGAGCGACTAATCCCACATATTTCAGAATACCGTTCAAAAGATGGATGCCATCAAATCTTAAACCACCCATAAATAAGATTATCAAAAAGAAGGGCAGCACAAATAAAAGCATATTCTTCATTAATCTATAAACAGCCAGCCCTGAACCGGAATATTCTATCAATGGACCGGAGGTAATCTCGGTCTCGGCTTCCGGCATATCAAAAGGAACCAGTGCCAATTTTGCCTGCATACAGAGAATAGCTACTACTAGAGCCAGAAAACCGGATAGACTTCCCGCAATAACTCCGTTTTGTGCTTGAAAACTAAGAATCTCTCCAAGTCTTATGGAAAAATTAGATTTTATTACCGGAACCAACGCGGCAAGCACAAAAGGAAGTTCATAACTCAATACAAGTTTCATCTCCCGAGATGCACCTAAACTGGCAAGAGGGTTCCTCGAGGCAAAACCGCCGATTATGATGCTTAGGGAAGGAATAGTTAATAAATATAGCACTACTATCCAATCCCCCAAAAAGGTTCTTGCCGGGTCAATATTATTTATCCATAATAAAGTGGCTACCAGGCTCACGCTCGCCAGACCAATAACAGGCATCATTAAAAAAGTTATCTTTGAGGCACCCGCTGGAATAAGTGTTTCTTTGCCCAAAAGCTTTATAATATCAATTAAGGGCTGTAAAACGGGGGGCCCAACCCGATATTGCACCCTTGCTGTAACCTTTCTATCAATCCAGCTGGCCAGAAGCCCGATTACAGCGGTTAGCAAAAATCCATAAAATAAGAAATAGCCTATATACCTCATACCTTTTCTCTATTCCAATGCGTGGAATGAATAATCAGATTATCGCCTACAAGAAATGTATTCTCGTCCAGTTTTTTACCGGCCCCTTTCAAGCTTAATGCCCCGTAAGGACAGGTCTTTATGCACAGTGGCTCACCTTTTTGACCTCTCCTATCCAGACAGAAATCGCAGTTATGAACAAGCAAAGGGACAAGCTCTGGATAGATTGCGCCGTAAGGACAGGC
>JAUWXU010000052.1 GCA_030616145.1 Candidatus Omnitrophota bacterium
GTTTGCTCACGCTATTGCCCTTTCTTTTTCAGGAAACTTTTTCAGCTGACTATAACTAAAAACTGGCCCATCTATGCAAACAAGTTTCTCTGCGATGTTACAATGTCCGCACTTGCCAATACCGCACTTCATATACCGCTCAAGGCTAACATAGATATTCTCATCTTTAAATCCAGACTCAAGGAGCCTTTCAATAACAAATCTAATCATAATTGGCGGACCGCACACATAAGCAACGCCGCAAGTCGTAGTCATATCGGTTTTGTCCCACAATGTTGTAACTACGCCTACATTTCCTTTCCAGTCTTTCTCTAGCTTATCTACAGTAAGCAATACTTCCGTATTTGCCATCTTGTTCCAGGTTTTAAGTTCCTCTCTGAAGCAAAGTTCATCCGGGGTCTTTGCGCCATATAGAATTTTAATTCTGCCAAAATCTTCTCGCTGGTCAAAAACTGAGTTTATTAAACTCCTTAACGGCGGAAGACCGATACCCCCCGCAATAAAATATAGGTCTCTTCCCTTTCCACCAGAGGAGTCCGACTGCCGCTTGCCTGCCGGGGCGGGCAGGGATCCGCCGAAGGCAGAGACCCCTTCAAACGGAAATGAGTTCCCATAAGGGCCTCTTATATAGATTCTATCTCCCGGATTAAGTTGACATATCGCCCGGGTAAGCTTGCCAATGGCCCTGATTGTAAACTCCAAAAATCCTTTCCAACTGGGGGAAGAAGCTATAGATATAGGGGCTTCGCCCACCCCTAGCAGGGAAACCTGCATAAATTGTCCGGGCTTATAATTAAAAGACAAAGCCTGAGCTTTATCTTCAAAGGCAACCTTAAATGTCTTTGTATCGAAACTTTCTTTCTGAATCGATTCTATTATCGCTGGATATGGAATGTATTCGTTCTTCACGCTTTTGTAACCTCTTCAATTACCTGAGATATTCCTATATTGACCGGGCAACTTGAAAGGCATCTGCCGCAGCCAACACAACCACTCATCCCTGTTACGAGATAGTCATATTTCAGCTTGTGTTCATATCTGCGCGAGGTCCGGTTCCACTTCTCAAACCGCGGATTATTGTCGCTGGCTTCTCGCGTATATCCATCAAAGACGCAGGCATCCCAATTGCGACACCTTCTACCTAAACTGCTCTTACGTTCATCAAACACGTTAAAGCAACTACACGTTGGGCAGACATAGAGGCACCCACCGCAGTAAATGCATCTTTCGGCTATCCTTTCATACATTCGTCTGGACACTTTGTCCTCACAAAACTTTTTTACAGCTTTCTCAAACTCCAATTTGAGACTAACAGCCTCTTCTGCTTGGCGCTTTGCTTGTTTTTTGTGCTCAATATCATCTTTCGAAGCATCATCAAAAAACTTGCTGTAACTGCTGATAAATTCTTCACCTTTTTTTGAACCTATCTCAACCACATATTCATTTCCAACATCAACTAATTGTAAATCAAACTCTGCAAATTTTGCTCTTTCCGGACTACCAGGCAAGGGCAGAAATGGACCTGTCTTTGTAGATGTGCAAAAACAGTTCTCATGTGGCGACTTGCAGCCAACAATAACCAGCAATTTATCCATTGATCTATTTAGATAATAGATATCTTCAAAGTTTCTCTTATAGAAATCGTCCATGAATAATATCCCTTTAACATCGCATGCGCGCAGGCCAAATAATAATCTTTTGACTGAAGGTTTAAACGTCTCGATAATCTTTCCATCCTGAAACTTAAAAAGAGATTCAAGCTGAGGAAATGCTATAACCTTGGGTGGGACGAGGAGAGATTCGTAATCCAAATTCAATCTATCAAGAAGTAATCTCTTATTTTTGCCGTTCAGTTTTATAAAATGAGTATCTCTACCAATATCTTCTAAGGGAACATAAGTCTCCCACTGCTCAGAGGCTTTAGTACAAAGATCTTTTACATCATCTTTTTTCAATAACCGCTCTTTCATGATGTTACCTTTTCAATTTTGACAGCACATACCTTATATTCCGGGATCTTGGCCACAGGATCCACTGCAGGGTTGGTTAGCACATTTGCTGCAGCCTCGCTAAAATGAAAAGGAACAAACACAGAACCTTCTTTTACCTTTTCTGTGACCAAAGCTTTAGTCTCTATTTCCCCACGCCGCGATGCAATTTTTACCCGACTACCTTTTTTTATGTTGAGCTTCTCAGCGTCTTTTGGATTAATTTCAACAAAACCTGTAGGCACTTCTCTATTCAAAGTAGATGTTCGGCGGGTCATCGTGCCCGTGTGCCAGTGCCAGTAAACTCTTCCTGTGCTCAGGACAAAATTATATTCATCATCCGGAAGTTCATCTGCAGCTACATACACACATGGCATAAAAGTCCCTTTCCCTTTGGCAAATTTATCCTTATGCAGATAGACAGTACCAGGGTGGTCTTTCGATGGACAAGGCCACTGCAGGCCAAATGGGTCTAAACGCTCATAGTTCATCCCTCCATAAATAGGAGTAAGTTGAACTATCTCATCCATAATTTGCGAAGGATCACTGTAATCCATTCCTTTGTACCCACAGCGCCTGGCTATCTCAGATAAAATTTCCCAATCTGCCTTTGCCTCACCCACAGGCTCAATGGCCTTGCGTATCCTCTCAACCCTGCGTTCTGTATTCGTGAATGTGCCGTCTTTTTCAGCAAAACTGGCAGCAGGCAATATCACATCTGCGTACTGTGCTGTATCCGATAGAAATATCTCCTGAATAACAAAAAATTCCAGTTTCTCAAGTGCCTGACGCACATGATTTGCATCGGGATCACTGATCACAGGATTCTCACCCATTATATAAAGGCCTTTTAACTTGCCTTCACGGGCTTTCTTAAAAATTTCAGTAACAGTAAGGCCTGGTTTTGCTGGCAGATTCTCAACTTCCCATTTTCTCTCAAATTTAGCTCTAACTGCATCGTCTGTTACTTTTTGGTATCCCGAAAAGACATCGGGAAGTGCGCCAATATCA
Organism: Candidatus Omnitrophota bacterium; assembly: GCA_030616145.1. Lineage (GTDB taxonomy): Bacteria > Omnitrophota > JAUWXU01 > JAUWXU01 > JAUWXU01 > JAUWXU01. Next base: position 3,000 of record JAUWXU010000052.1, read on the forward strand.
CAGGCCCCCTGGACATTGTTCTGCCCCCTTAAGGGATTAACGCCGGTGGAGGCAAACCCGACATGAGCAGTTAACATTGCCAGATTAGCCAGCGACTTAACATTATCTACGCCCGTGGTATGCTGCGTAATGCCCATGGAGTAAACAATCATTGCCTTTTTAGTTTTAGCATAAAGCCTCGCTGCCTGAATGAGCAAATTGCAGGGTATTTTTGTTATTTTCTGGACATATTCTGGTGTGTATTGCTCAACCGCCCTTTTTAATTCTTCAAAATTCTCTGTTCTTTCCTCTATATATTTTTGAGCATATAACCCCTCTTTAATTATTACATTCATCATCCCATTTATCCACGCAACATCAGTGCCGTTATCCTGTGCCATATAAATGGTTGCATATTTAGCAAGTTCAATTTTTCTTGGGTCAACAACAATCAGCCTGGCACCTCTGTCATTGACAGCATTAATAATCCTTGAGCCTATTAGCGGATGTTGTTCGGTCGTATCTGAGCCGGTTACCAAAAAAAGATCCGCATCCTCAAATTCGCTTATTGTATTTGTCATTGCGCCCGAACCAAACGTCGCTGCCAGGCCTACTACTGTAGGGGCATGGCAGAGCCTGGCACAGTGATCAACATTATTAGTCTTAAAAACGGCCCTGGCTAATTTCATCATCAGAAAATTCTCTTCATTAGTGGTCTTGGCTGAGCTTAAGAAACCAAGGGCATCCGGCCCATATTTTTCTTTAATTTCTAAAAGTCTTTTAGAAACCACGTCCAACGCTTTATCCCAGCCAACTTCTTTAAATCCACCATTAGATTTGATTAAAGGGGCATTAAGTCTATCTAGCATATTGACAAATTCATAGGCATTCCACCCCTTCACACAAAGGGCGCCTTTTGAAACAGGATGATTTCTGCTGGGATATGAACCAACAACCATTCCGTCCTCAGTCTCAAGATACAAACCACATCCACAACCACAGTATATACATGTTGTTAAAACTCTAGCCATAAAAATTTCTCCCCTTAACTGCCTTTAATTATACCCCTAAAAACAAACAGCCTCAAGGTAAATCTTGAGGCTGAAACTGAGACTAGTATCTTTATTTTTTATGCAGAGTAGATAAGCAGCGCGCCAACGACTAAGGCAAAAAGCGCATGGACGCGTAGAAATGCAATCGGCCTTTCTGCCCACCAGTTAATCATGGATATCGCCTTCTCCTGACTAAGAACAAATAGGACAATGCCCTTGACAAGCCCCAAAATACCAAATAGAGCTACAAACCAGCTCATCCTACATTGCGAAGCAGCGAGTAAAAGGATAATACCTATTAGAAGGCTTAAGGCCGCTCCCAGATAAAGTCTTTTTCTACTCTTCCAAAAAGCCATATACGGCTTTATGATATTCGGGTTTAATAGATAAATAACACCGAAAACCACTATAATTATCCCCAAAAGCTTAACCAGTATGACCATAATCCAACCTCCTTATCCCCGTTTGTTAAGGTTAACACTGAGCACAGTCTTTATTTTACCATAAGCCTGCGCGAAGTGCCAACAAAAACAGCCTCAAGATAAATCTTGAGGCCTGAAATGGTTAATTTTGTTTAATCAGCGCTAATTTCTTCTTTCTGGGTAAACCTTTTATCCTTGCTTCCCTGCTTAAAGCCTCAGGCTTGGCTGAATACTGCTCGCTGTATAATAATTTTATCGGCCTTCTGTATTTAGTAAATTTACCACCGGCTCCTCTATTGTGGGCCTTAATTCTGCGCTCTAGATTGTTACTGATGCCGGTGTAGAGTTTGGAGTCGCGGCATTCAATTATATAGACAAACCAAGGCATAATTTTTCTATATAAGATAAGGCCCTTCGTTTTCAACATCGTATTGAGCGTGAAAGCTCAGGGCCCAAATTTTCTATTTTTAGAGCGAGAAAACATTGGGGTCCCTCTCGTATAAGCCGAGGGGAGACCTCTCTGTTTATATAGGCATTTATTATGACTGGAATATAGAGATTATCGAGTAAATTCCGATATCTAGAGAGGAAATTCCTCGCTAATTTGTCCGTTTTGTCCGGTCATTTTTGGCTTGAAATTGCGTAACTATTTGACGGGTAAATAGATGTAAAATGTCCACCTCTTTTAGGTGGACATAGGGTTATTTACATCTTCTTACCT
>JAUWXU010000008.1 GCA_030616145.1 Candidatus Omnitrophota bacterium
CATTGAGAAGACAGGCATTTTTCGCGGTCTATATCATGTTTTGTTGGGCTCTCTTTCACCTTTAGATGGGATAGGTCCTGACGATTTGGCCATAAACCAACTCACAGAAAGAATAAAATCAGGCCGGGTCAGAGAAATCATAATAGCTACTAACTGTGATGCCGAAGGAGAGACCACCGCATTATATTTAACCCGTCTGATTAAACCAATGGAGGTAAAAATAACCCGCATTGCCCGCGGTATACCGGTAGGCAGCACCATTGGATATGCTGACCAGGCAACGCTGGGCAAGGCAATGGAAGGTAGAAGAGAGGTTGTGTAGCCCTTGACAAAAAATGGTATTTTTGGTAATAATAAACGGTTAATAGTAATAAACAGTAATCAAAAAAGGAAGGGGGGTTAAGATATGGGTCCTGTGTCAGCGATTAAAAAGGGATTTGAAGTAGCAGGTAAAAATTGGGGGTTGATTGTTGTTTTGTTTCTTCTTAATTTTTTCTCAGGCGTAATGGGTGGTCCGCTTAAGGCTGTACAGGAAGATGCTTCTATCGGTATGATATTCCTGGGGATAGCGACAGTTATATTTTTTCTCCTTCTAAGTGTTTTTATCCAGGCAGGTCTTTTGGGCTGCATTAAGGAAGCAATTAAGGATGGACAAACCAAAATAGGCAATATGGTTGCCTTAGGCAAGAAATATTTTTTGCGGCTGCTCGGGTTGACCCTGTTGATAGGTCTTATAGTAGTGCTGCTTGCTATCTTCAGTGGAGGTGGACTGCTGTTATTAAGAGGAGACGGTGGAGGCATTTTTCTTAGATCAGTAGGCATGTTTATTTCCATTCTATTTGGAGTTCTAGCAATCTGCGCAGCCATAGCGCTTTTTTATTCACCCTATATCCTGGTAGTTGATGATTGCCCGGTTATCGGGTCTATGCGCAAATCAATAGATTTTATTAAAAGATTTTTAGGTAAGGCATTAGGGACAGTGGTTGTTGTTCTTTTAGCAATTATTGTTGCATCAATTGTGCTGGCAGTATTGCTTATCCCCTTAGCCTTTTTAACAGGTTCTTCAGAGGAGCCCAGCGGTCTTTTTCAGTTTATCGGCAACATTTTGGGCGGCGGTCTTAATGCCTATCTGGGGATTATCGGTATGGCTGCTTTTATGAGTTTATATATGGGATTGACTGTTGAGAAAGAACAGTCTTAAAAAAGTCCATAGTCGATAGGCAAAAGAAAAAAAGACGCTTTTAAAAATCTATGGACTATTGACCGCGGACTTAATAAGGAGTGAGGAATGGATGAACTGATTGAGATTCGCTGGCACGGAAGAGGCGGCCAGGGTGCAAAGACGGCTGCCCAGTTTTTGGCCGAGGCTGCCCTGGAAGAGGGCAAATATATCCAGGCCTTTCCTGAGTATGGTCCGGAAAGGGCCGGTGCGCCAATGAGGGCCTATACCCGAATCAGCAACCAGCCGATAAAGATCCATTCCGCTATTAGAAGTCCCCGGGCAGTGGTGGTTATTGACCCAACCCTGGCGACCTCATTGGTCCTGGAAGGGTTGGGCAAAGACGGCCTGCTTATTATAAATTCTTCAGATTCGCCCGATGAATTGAGAAAAAGACTAAATTACAAAGGCGGTAAACTGGCCACGGTGGATGCAAACAGGATTTCTCTGGAGGCAGTGGGCAGAGAGATGCCCAATACACCGATGCTTGGTGCCCTCCTCAAGGTTTTTCCAGTGGTATCAATGGAGGCAATAGAGAAACAGGTAAGGGCAAAATTTTTGAAAAAGATCGGCGAGGAAAAGACAGAGGCAAACATCCAGGCAGTTCGCCGGGCGCATAGCGAGGTAAAATTAGGATGAGTAAAAAGGGCTGGAAAGATATACCAATCGGTGGATTAATTGCCAAAGGAGGAACGGCCCGGGACTATAAGACCGGCGATTGGTCTACGTCCAAGCCGGTAAGGGATGAATCCAAATGTATCCATTGTCTATTGTGCTGGGTATATTGTCCTGATTCAAGTGTGTTGGTTAAGGATGGCAAGATGATCGGCTTTGATTATGAATATTGTAAGGGATGCGGAATCTGTGTTTCGGTGTGTCCCCGGAAATGCATAAAGATGGAGAAAAAATAAGTTGACGATTAAAAGAGTTCCTTTAACAGGAGACCAGGCAGCAGCAGAGGCAATGCGTCAGATTGAACCGGACGTGCTTGCCGCCTATCCAATTACGCCGCAGACCGAAATCGTTATGACCTTTTCACAGTTTGTAGCTGACGGCAGGGTGAAGACAGAGATGATTCCTGTTGAATCAGAGCATAGCGCGATGAGCGCCTGCGTGGGAGCAGCATCAGCCGGCGCCCGCACAATGACCGCAACCTCAGCCAACGGGTTAGCCCTGATGTGGGAAATAGTTTATATAGCGGCCTCTACCCGGCTTCCCATTGTAATGCCAGTGGTAAACAGGGCCTTATCCGGTCCGATCAACATCCACTGTGACCATTCAGATACAATGGGTGCGCGTGATTCGGGCTGGCTGCAGGTTTATTGCGAAAATGCCCAGGAGGTTTACGAGAGCATAATTTCAGCCGTCAGGATTGCCGAACATCCTGAGATATTGTTGCCGATAATGGTTTGCCAGGATGGTTTCATTACCAGCCATGCTGTAGAAGGGCTTGAAATTTTTGACGACCAAAAAGTAAAGGCGTTCATCGGCGAGTATAAACCCAGATTTTCTCTTTTAGATACAGATAATCCCGTAACTGTTGGTCCATTGGACCTGCAGGATTATTACTTTGAGCATAAACGCCAGCAGTCCGAGGCAATGGAGAAGGCGTTGTCGATAATTCCGTCGGTATTGGGTAAATTCAATAAGGCCTTTAACAGAAATTATGGGCTTGTTGAATCCTATAAGTTGGATGATGCCGAGGTAGCAGTGGTGGTGATGAGTTCTACTGCTGGTACTGCCAAGGCTGCGGTAGATAATCTTCGGGCAAAGGGCCTTAAGGTGGGATTGTTAAGGCCGCGCTTTTTCAGGCCTTTTCCAAAAAAGGTAATTGTTCAGGCCCTTTCAAACCTAAAGGCGGTTAGCGCCTTAGATAGAAGCGAATCGTTCTCTACGCAGGGCGGGCCACTATTTGTGGAACTAAAGTCAGCCCTTTACGAATCAGACAGGCAGCCATTGCTCAATAATCATATCTTTGGCCTGGGAGGACGAGACATAGATGTAGGCGAAATAGAAGACGTGTTTAAAGATTTGATTAAAGTGGCAAAAAACAACAAGGTTGAAAGGTTGGTCAATTATCTTGGCGTGCGTTAGATTATTTAGTTGAGGAACCAATATGGCAAACCTGAAAGAACTTTCTAAGACTATTCCGGAGCGGTTGGTTAGCGGCCACCGGTTATGCGCAGGTTGTGGTGCCTCTATTGTGGTGCGCCAGGTTTTGATGGGGACAACCTCACCAATAGTAGTTGCAGCGGCAACAGGATGCCTGGAGGTAGCCACCAGCATATATCCCTACACTGCCTGGAACGTTCCCTTCATCCATAACGCCTTTGAAAATGTAGCTGCTACTATAAGTGGAGTGGAAACGGCCTATCGCTCGTTAAAAAAACAGGGAAAGATAAAAAAGGATATAAAGTTCGTGGCCTTTGGCGGAGATGGTGGGACCTATGATATAGGGCTTCAGTCCTTGTCCGGTGCCCTGGAGAGAGGGCACGATTTTGTTTATGTCTGTTATGACAACGAGGCCTATATGAATACCGGCACTCAGCGTTCAGGCGCTACCCCTCGCGGCGCCTCAACAACCACTGCGCCTTGCGGAAAGGCCAGCTTTGGCAAGCCGCAATTCAAAAAAGACCTGACCGCAATAGCCGTTGCCCACAATATTCCTTACGTGGCCCAGGCCTCCATTTCTCACTGGAATGACCTGGTTACCAAATCCAACAAGGCGTTCAGCGTTAAAGGACCGGCCTTTTTGAATATCATTTCTATGTGCCACCGGGGCTGGAGATTTCCACCGGAGAAGACGGTCGAGGTTGCAAAACTGGCAGTCCAGACCTGTTTCTGGCCTTTATATGAGGTGGAAAACGGTAAGTGGAAATTGACCGTTAAGCCCGGAGAGATTAAACCGTTAAAGGAGTGGTTATTCTTGCAGGGCAGATTCAAACATCTTCAGAAACCGGAAAATAAAGATATCGTGGAAGAACTTCAGGCTCACGTTACTAAAAGATGGAAAGAGCTGTTGGCTAAATGCGGCGAGATACCCTAAAGAATAAATAGAAATATCAACCCAATAGCCAGGCAGTAATAACCGAAATAGGAAAACCTTGCTTTTTGGATAACACGGAATAATATTTTAAGGGCCAGCAGGCCGCTTAAAAAGGCCAGCAGGGTTCCGGCCAGCAGATAAACGATAACAGGTCCTGGAACACGACCCAATTCACTTGATTCAAGGATAAAAGCGCCTAAGATTACTGGTATAGCAGCCAGAAAGGAAAATCGGAAGGCGCTTTCTTTATTTACATCCCTGAACAGCAGGGTGCTGATAGTGATTCCCGAACGGGATATTCCCGGGATAACGGCTAAAGACTGGGTAATACCCAGCCAGAGTGCGTCTTTTATATTTAATTCCGAAAGGTTTCTTTTGCCGTTTATAAATTTCTTTGTAACCAACAGAACAATCCCGGTTACAATAAGCATCAGGCAGACCTTTTGAGGCGAGGCGAAAAGTCCTTTAAAAAAATCCCTGCCCAGGATTCCGCATAGACCGGTAATCAGCGTAACAACAGCTATATAGATAACAATTTTTGTGTTACGCCGCGTAAAAAAATCATAGATTATTTTTCTTATATCGTTAAAGAAGAAAAAACAGACAGCCAGCAGGGTGCCCAGATGGAGCATTACGCCTACCAGGCAGCCGTCTTCGTCCAGGGCAAGATATTTTTGCAGGATTACCAGATGTCCCGAAGAACTTACCGGCAAAAATTCAGTAAACCCCTGCACTACGCCTAAGATCAGATATTTGATTAGCATAGAGATTAATATACGACAAATAGGGTTTGATGTAAAGCTTTTTGAGGCTTGACTGAAATCCCATATTGTGTTATTTTTAATAGGGAAGAGTTGATAAAAGCTTGAACAGGAGGTTTATCCGTGAAGACAAAAAAGAAAAAGTCGTCTTTAGGACACAGCAAATTGGAAAAGATTTATCTTGGCTCGCCACTGACAAAGGGCCTGAAAGATAAAAAGAAATCCCTGCTTTCCAGGCCGGTCAAGGCGGTTAACCCGCTCCGGGCCGACTCGATCGTGGGCCTTTTGGATTCCTATAAGGATATGTCTATTCAGGCGCGGATGCTCGGGCAGTGCGCCTCTGTCTATCAGAATATGCTTAAGGATAAGACCCGGCCGACCATATTCCTGGGTTTGGCTGGTCCCCTTATCGCCGGGGGGCTGAGAAAGACAATCAGAGACATGATTGCCTATGGTGTTGTGGATGTAATTGTTTCCACCGGCGCAATTCTCTATCAGGATCTCTATCAGGCCCTGGGGCACAAACATTATATTGGCTCGCCGAACGCTGATGACAGTGTCTTGCGGAAACTTTTGATTAACCGGATATACGACACCTATGTCGATGATGAAAAGTTTGTCAAGACAGATAGCTGGGTTGGAAGGTTTGCCGATACGCTGGAACCGCGGTCCTATTCCAGCCGCGAGTTTTTAGCGTTGCTCTGCAGCCAGATCAAAGACAGCGAGTCCATTCTGAAGACCGCTTCTAAATACGGGATCCCGGTTTTTTCGCCGGCGCTTAACGATTCAAGTATCGGGATAGGATTGACCGACCATTATCATATAAATAGGACCCTTAAACAGGGCAAGATTACCATAGATTCTATCAGGGATAACTATGAACTTACCCAGATAATGGTCAAGTCTCCAAAGACAGCAGCCGTCTATATTGCCGGCGGAGTCCCTAAAAATTTTATTAACGATTCGGTAGTAATGGGATATATCTTCGGTAAAAACACCGGTGGACATTCTTATGCCTTTCAGCTTACTACTGATTCACCGCACTGGGGAGGATTAAGCGGCTCTACCCTTGAGGAAGCCAAGAGCTGGGGAAAGGTTTCTGGAAAGGCCGCCAAGGCAATGGCCTTTGTTGAGCCAACGGTTTCGCTTCCTTTGGTGGTTGGTTATGTCCTGCAAAAGGGTTTGTGGAAAGGCAGGCGCCGGTTGAAATTCAGCTGGGACAGCGATATCTTAAAAAGATTAGAGATCGGCGGGATTGTGAGTGTATGAAAATAATACTTACCGGTGGTGCCGGCTTTATCGGCAGTTGCCTTCTGGAAAAACTCAACCAAAAAGGGATATCCGATATCCTGTTAGTTGACCACCTTGATGATTCCCCCTCCGCCGACAAGCAGGACTTGAAATTTCGCAATCTGGCCGCTAAAAAATTCACCGACTTTATCGACAAAGATGATTTCCTGAAGTTGGTCGTTGAGAAGAAAATAGATAAAGATATAGATATGGTGATTCACCTTGGCGCCTGCACCTCCACCATTCTTGATGATGAGCCCTATCTCCTGAAAAACAATTATCAATATTCAAAAGAACTGGCCGGCTGGGCGCTGGGGCACAATATACCATTCCTTTATGCGTCTTCGGCCGCTACCTATGGAAATGGGGAAATGGGTTTTAGCGACGAAGATGAAATTACTTTAAAACTTACCCCGCTCAATCTCTATGCCCGCTCAAAACATCTCTTTGACCTTTGGCTGATAGAAAATAAACTTCTTGATAAGGTAACCGGGTTCAAATTCTTTAATGTCTATGGCCCCAACGAATACCACAAAGGCGAGATGAGGAGTGTTATAGCAAAGTCATATGAAAAAATAAGAAAAGAGGGCAAGATTAAACTTTTTAAGTCCTATAAAAAGGAATACACCGATGGCGAACAGGACAGGGATTTTATATATGTGAAAGATGCGGTTGAAATAGTTGATTACTTTATTGCTAATCCCCAGAAGCACGGTATATTTAACATAGGAACCGGTCAGGCAAGGACCTGGAACGAACTCGCTTCTGCCTTGTTTTCTGCTCTGGATATGGAGCAGACAATCGAATATATTGATATGCCCGGCCAGTTAAGGGATAGATACCAGTATCATACCCAGGCCGACCTCAATAAATTAAGAAAGGCCGGGTGCAACTACCAGCCTTCCGATTTTAATCAGGCAGTCAAGGACTATGCCGGTTTCTTAAAAGAAGGTGCTTATCTCTAACGACCCTCCTTAATATTTTTTCAGGGCTCTCCTGAAAAGGCTTGACAATTCCGCAAAATGTAGTATAATTCTAATTGAGAATCAATCGCAATTAGTAGCTATGGTGAGGTGATTTCAATTGTTTAGTCCCGAAAATAGATTCAGGGATTACTTGAAAAAGAAGGGGTTGAAATTTACCCCCGAAAGGCGGCTGATACTAAAGAAGGTCTTTTCCCTGCATGGACATTTTGATGCGGATAAGATTTATGATGAAATGCATAAGAAGAATAGAAAACTTTCCCGGGCCACCATCTATAGGACCTTTCCCCTTTTGGTCGAAAGCAATTTAGTCAAGGAGACACTTCGCTGCCAGAAAAGGGCAAATTATGAACCTGTCTTTGGTTATTCCCACCATGACCATCTGATTTGCATAAACTGCGGCAGAGTTATTGAATTCAGAAATGATTTGATTGAGCACCTTCAAGAAAAGGTTTGCAAAAAATATAGATTTGAACCGCTCGAACACAGATTGGGTATCAAAGGATATTGCCAGAAATGTGCGGGCAAGAGACAGAGGCGATGATTAATAAGACCCTGAGCGATTTAAAGCCCGGTGAGAAAGGCAGGATTACAAAGGTAACAGGTGAGGGTGCGGTGCGCCGCCGGATCTTAGATATGGGCGTTGTCCCGGGTTCGGAGATAAAGGTAGAGCGGGTCGCTCCTCTGGGGGATCCGATTGAAGTAACAATCAAAGGCTACCGTCTATCTTTTCGTAAGAAGGAGGCCGCCAATATTTATGTGGAGGTAGCAGAGTGAGAGGACAATTTTTGCCTTTGACGTTGGTGCGCCCTAATAGAGAAGTAAGCCTGATGGCCGTAATCGGCGGGCAGGGCCTGAGAAGGCGGCTTAATGACATGGGTTTGAGTAAAGGAGTAAAATTCAAGGTTATCCATGCTTCAGTAGCCGGGCCGTGCATTATTTCTTTAGGCAACTCCCGACTGGTATTGGGCCGGGGGATGGCTCATAAGATTTTAGTAAAAGAGGAGTAGAGTATGTCCAAAAGGCTGACTATTGCCTTAGCAGGTAACCCTAATTCAGGAAAGACCACGGTCTTTAATAGCCTGACCGGTTCCCGCCAGCATGTCGGTAATTATCCCGGGGTAACTGTTGAGAAAAAAGAAGGTAATTTAAACTATAAGGGGTATGAGATAACAGTAATTGATTTACCCGGCACTTACAGTTTGACGGCTTATTCGATTGACGAGATTGTTACCCGTAATTTCGTAGTAGAAGAAAAACCGGATGTCGTCATTGATATTATTGATGCCTCCAACCTGGAAAGAAATTTATATCTGGCCACCCAGTTTATGGAGCTAGAGGTGCCGTTGATTCTCGCCTTTAATATGTTTGATTTAGCTGAAAAACAGGGTTTGGCGGTAGATAAAAAAAGGCTTTCCGAGCTTTTGGGATGCCCGATTGTTTTTACCGTGGCCACAAAAAAGACCGGTATAACCGAGCTTCTCGAAGAAGTTATTAAATTAAAAGAAGGCCCGGTTATTTTTAAAAAGGTCAGGTTGGACTATGGCCGGGAGATGGAAGAAGAGATAAAAAAAATAGAAGATATTCTTATCGAAGACAGAGTGCTAACACAGAAGTATGCTTCGAGGTGGCTGACGGTAAAATTATTGGAAAGAGACAGTGAAGTTATAAAAAGGGCAAAAGCGAGTCTACATGCTGGCCGGGTGTTAGAGCAGACAGAAAAGAGTATTAATCATCTGAAAAATATCTTTGGCGATAATCCTGAGGCAATAATTGCCGAGCGGAGGTATGGCCTGATTAGCGGCGCCTGCAGCGAAGCAGCCCAGAGGACATATGAATTGAGGCATACCACCTCAGATAAAATAGACAAGGTGCTGGTTAACCGGGTTCTGGGTTTGCCTATTTTTTTGGGTATGACCTGGTTGTTATTTAGATTTGTTTTTGGATTCAGCGAACCCTTGATGAGGTGGATTGAAATTGGGCGGGTGTGGCTGCAGCAGCTGGTAAGGAGTTTTTTGCCTGAAGGAAGCGTGATTCAATCACTGCTAGTTGATGGAGTTATTGGTGGTGTAGGAAGCGTGCTTGTCTTTGTGCCAGTAATATTTTTATTATTTTTGGTAATGGCTATTTTAGAAGATTCGGGCTATATGGCCAGGGTCGCTTTTATTATGGATCGGTTTATGCACAAACTCGGTCTTCACGGCCGTTCCTCTATACCGATGCTCTTGGGTTTTGGCTGCACCCTGCCGGCCATTATGGCTACCCGTACCATTGATGACCAAAAGGATAGATTGGTGACTATCCTGATTAATCCGTTTATGAGTTGCGGGGCGAGGCTCCCCTTTTACGCCTTGTTTATTGCTGCCTTTTTTCCCGGCAGGATGGCTGGTAATATCTTGTTTTCTCTTTATGTGCTGGGAATTATAATAGCCATTATTATGGCGAAATTATTCAGAAGATACTTGTTCAGAGGTCCGGCAAATCCATTTGTGATGGAACTTCCGCCTTACCGGATGCCTACCTTGAAAGGTCTCCTTATTCATATGTGGGAAAGAGGGGTGGTTTATCTGAAAAAGGCAGGTACGGTTATCTTTATCGGGTGCGTTCTGGTCTGGTTTTTGAGTAATTTTCCCTGGGGCCCTCAGCGTTCTGTGGAAAACAGTTATGCTGGCAGGATGGGCCGGGTTATAGCCCCGGTCTTTAAACCTCTGGGACTTGATGACTGGCGGCTGTCTGTGGGCCTGATCGGTGGGTTTATCGGCAAGGAAATAGTTGTTGGTACGTTGGGGACGCTTTATTCTGTTGATCAGGCGGGTAACGGAGCTACAAGTTTACGAGAGGCGCTCCAGAACCAGACCCGGGCCGATGGTAGCAAAATGTATACCCCCTTGGTTGCTTATGCAGCTATGGTCTTTGTGCTTCTTTATATGCCCTGCATAGCAGTAATCGGAGTTATAAAAAAAGAAACAAACTCCTGGCGCTGGCCTTTATTTGCCGCCTTTTATACTACTGCAGTGGCCTGGATAGTAGCATTGATTGTCTATCAAGGCGGCCGATTGTTGGGATTGGGATGATTGGCGATAAAATACTTGACAGGCCCTGGGCAATGGGGTATATTGTTAATGGTAATGAAAACCATTTTCAGTAATAGAGGAGGTGTTTTAAGATGCCCGGAGGAGATGGAGCTGGAAAGGCTGGATTAGGACCAATGACTGGCAGGGCTAAAGGTTATTGTGCTGGTTACCCTGTGCCTGGCTATATGAACCCAGCCGTTGGAGCTTGGGGATTTGGCGGTCGTGGTTGGGGCAAGATCCGTGGTTGGGGTAGAGGCCGTGGTAGAAGTCAGATTCCTTATTATGGGAATTCCTATTCTGCACATCCTTCCCCCTATGCCCAGAATATTACTGCTCAACAGGAGACAGATATGCTTAAAGAAGAAGCCAGGGCAATGAAGGAAGAGATTGAGGCAATAGAGGAGCGTATAAAAGAATTGGGGGTCAGAACTGCTGGCCAGAAGAAGTAATTGACGAAATAGGCAGGTGGGCATATAATGGATAGAAATCTATTATGCCCATTTGTTTATTTTAAGGAGCTGGAGAGATGCCGACCTATGAATATGAATGTTTGAATTGTGATCATAAGTTTGAGAAGTTTCAACAGATGGTCGATAAACCAGTTAAGAAATGTCCAAAATGTCAGGGTCGCCTTAGACGTTTATTTGGGGTAGGCTCGGGGATAATCTTTAAAGGCTCGGGTTTTTATGCGACAGACTACAGAAAGGGCAAGCCCCCAGCTGAAACTCGTTGCGGGAGAACCGAACCTTGCAAGGATTCGCCTTGTTCAAAGGATGAAAAATCAAAGAACGGAACATCAGAGAACAGAAAGCCAGATAATGAAAAATCTGAGAAATAAAGAGGAGTTGAAATTATGCCTGGTGGTCCTCGATGGTGGTCGGGCAGGTTCAGGGGTTGTGGCTATCGCTTAACTATACCCCGACAGGCTATACTTGAAGCCTTAACTAGAAGCGATGAACACTTAAGTGCCGAAGATATCTATTTGGCCGTTCGCAAAGTATATCCTGGCCTCGGCCTTACTACCGTATATAGAACCTTAGACATCTTGAAGCAGATGGGGCTGGTTTTTAAATTTGATTTCGGCGATGGTCGGTCAAGATATGAACTGGCCAGAGGCCCGAATGTAACACATCACCACCACTTAAGCTGTAGAAGCTGCGGAAGGGTTGTAGATTATAGTGAGTTTGTGGAAAAAGAAAAGAGTCTCCTGGAGGAAATAGAATCCACTCTTTCAAAAAAACACAATTTTAAAATAAACTCGCACCAAATCCATTTTTATGGATTATGCAGCAGTTGTCAGTAGGGGTAATATATGAAAATAGCAATACCTGCTGATGGTGCCGTTGTATCAGCGCACTTTGGCAGGTGCCCTTCCTTTACAATCATAGACATCAAAGACGACTTCCGCTGGCAGTGCTATTAAAAGATTATGGGAAAAGAGAAAAGGTTTAAATATATTTATGGCCCAGTCCCTTCCTGGCGGCTGGGCAATTCACTGGGTATAGACTTGCTTTCTCAGAAAGAAAAGGTCTGCAATTTTAATTGTATTTATTGCCAGATTGGAAAGACAAAGCAATACGCACAGGCAAGGAAGGTATATGTTTCTACAGAAGCCCTTATTGAGGAAATTAAATCATTACCCGAGATCCCGATCGACTATCTGACATTTTCGGGCCGGGGTGAACCTACCCTGGCAAAAAATTTAGCTGAGGTTGCCCGGGCGATAAGGTCGATACGCAAGGAGCCTTTGGCAATATTGACTAATTCTTCTTTAATGGATAATCAGGACATCAGAAAAGACTTATTATTGATAGATTTTGTATGCCTGAAGTTAGATTCCTATTCGCAGCAGTCTCTGGAGAAAATAAACAACCCGGCGGCAGGTATAAGATTTGAAAATATCTTAAACGGAATAAAACAGTTTAGAAAAGAATACAAAGGGAGACTCGGATTACAGATAATGTTTATAGAACAAAATAAAAATATGGCTGAGGAGCTGGCAGGACTGGCCCGGTTGATCGGTCCGGACGAGGTACAGATTAATACACCGTTAAG